>CAMOLV010000051.1 GCA_946619045.1 uncultured Coriobacteriales bacterium
GCATCGTTCAAGGAGGCGCGCTCCGTCATCGACGAGCTCGAGCGCCTGCAGAACAGCCTCGTATCGCAGGAAACCCAAACGTCGCAGGAGGTCTAACCATGCAGCCCGTCCTCAATGTCGAAGATGTCCGCAGGGTCGAGGTCGCCCTCACCCGCGTGGGCGTGAGCGTGTCGGAGCTCATGCACCGCGCCGGCTACGCTGCCGCGCAGGAGGTGCTCTCGATGAGCGATGCCGAGTCGGTCATCGTGCTCGTGGGTACCGGCAACAACGGCGGCGACGGCTGGGTGGCTGCCGAGACGCTCAAGGCCAAGGGTCGCGCCGTCCAGGTGGTCACGCCTGTCGCGCCCGCAGACCTGCAGGGCGATCTCGCCCGCATGGTGGCCCAGGGCGCCGCGTCCGCCGGCGTGCCCATCATCATCGGCCCCTCGCGCGACGAGCTCGAGCTTTTGCTCGATAAGGCCGACGTGGTGCTCGACTGTATGCTCGGCACCGGTTTTTCCGGCATGCCCCGCACCCCCTTCGATATCTGGATCGATTGCCTCAACAGCTCCGGAGCCCGTGTGGTCTCCGTCGATGTGCCGAGCGGCCTTTCCGCGCAGACCGGCGAAGCGCCGGGCGGCTGCGTCGTGGCCGATCTCACCGTCACCATGCTCGCGCTCAAGCCCGGTCTTCTCGCCGATCGCGGCCGCGATGTGTGTGGCTCCATCGTCGTGGCCCCGCTTGCCGAGCAGACCGCCCAGCTTGTGGTGGAGGCCGACCCCGTGGCCTGGCGCGCCGAGCTCGAGGATTACCTCGATGTGCTCGTGGAGCCCAGCGCGGCGGTCGATAAGTTCACCCGCGGCTCCGTGCTCGTGGTGGGCGGCTCCACGCGCTTCCCCGGCGCCCCCATCATGGCTGCTCGCGCTGCTGCGCGTTCCGGCGCGGGCTATGTGACTCTCGCCGTGCCCGAGTCGATTGCCGCGCTCGTGCAGACGCAGGTGCTCGAGATTCCCGTGGTGGGCCTGCCGTGCGACGCCGACGGCATCTTCACGGCCGAGGCTGCCGAGCGCGTGGCCAAGATCGCCGAGTCCAACACCGTGACGCTCGCCGGCCCCGGCATGCGCGTCTCGTCCGGTGCATCTGCGGTCATCGCCGCGCTGCTCAACTCCAACGCCCCGCTCGTCATCGATGCGGATGGCCTCAACTGCCTGGCGCAGCTCGCATCGGGCCAGCTCGACGAATATCCCGAGCTCACGCGCCGTGCCCAGCCCATCGTGCTCACGCCGCATCGTCGCGAGCTCGCTCGTCTGGTGGGCATGGACGCGGCTCCCACCTCGCTTGTGGGCCAGCTCGACGCCGCGCGCCGCATCATCTGGGCGAACGGCGGATCCGAGCTCGCCATCGTCGCCAAGGGGTCCGCAACGGGATGCGTGGGCGTCGAACGCGCCATCCTTCCCAAGCCCGGCCCCGCCGCGCTTGCAACCGCAGGCTCGGGCGATGTGCTCGGCGGCGTCATCGCCTCGCTGCTCGCGCAGAAGGGTGGGCGCGTCGAGGACCTTCTCCTGCTCACCGCCCTCGCGTGCGAGATCCACGGGTATGCGGGCTCCATCGCAGCAGAGCGCTACGGCTCGCGCGGCGTGATGGCGGGCGATGTCATCGAGGTCCTCGGACTGGCGATGGATACCATAGAGGAGCATTGCTATTATCCCGATGCCCTCATGCAGGATAGTGAGTGAGATAGAGGCACGTCAGATGGTTAAATCGGTTGTTCCCCACACGCGTTGGGCTTGGGTCGAGATCGACCTCGCGGCGCTGCGCCGCAACACGCATACGTTCAAGGCACTTCTTCCGCGTGGCGTCAAGATGATGGCGGTCGTCAAGGCGGACGCCTATGGCCACGGCGCCGTTCCCTGCGCCAAGACCATGCTCGCCTCCGGTGCAGACCAGCTGGCCGTCTCCACGGTCGACGAGGGCGTCGAGCTGCGCGAGGCGGGCATCACCGCCCCTATCCTCATCCTCTCCGAGCCTCCCATCGAGAGCATCGATGTGCTTGTGGAATACGACCTCATGCCCTCGGTCTTTATGGGCGATTTCGCGCTGGCCTACGGTGAGGCCGCCGCTGCTGCCGGCAAGATCGGCCGCTATCACCTGGCCATCGACACGGGCATGACGCGTACGGGCGTGCGCTGGGACGAGGTCGTGGAGCTGCGCTCCTACATCGACTTCCACCGCGGGCTCGAGTGCGCGGGCACGTTCACGCACTTCGCGACGGCCGATGTGCCCTCCGACTGGGACTTCTCGCTGCAGCTCAAGCGCTTCGACAGCGCCGTCGAGGCACTTCGCGAGGCGGGGTTCGATCCCGGTATCGTGCACTGCGACAACACGCCCGGCACCATCCTGCACCCCGAGTGCCACTACGACATGGTGCGCGTGGGAATCGGCCTCTACGGCCTGCATCCCGCGCACACCACCGTGCCGCGCATCACGCTCGAGCCGGTCATGAGCGTGCGCGCCAAGATCACGCGCGTGGTGTGGCCCGAGGTGGGCGACGGCGTGAGCTACGGCATGAACTTCCGCGTTCCGCGCAAGAACATCCAGATCGCGACGATTCCCGTGGGCTATGCCGACGGCCTCTCGCGCACGCTCTCCGGCAACATGCCTGTGCTCGTGCGCGGCATGCGCTGCCGCCAGGTGGGCAACATCTGCATGGACCAGTGCATGTTCGCGGTCGACGTCAACAACGCCCGCACGTACAGGCCCGTCTCGGGCATCGAGGTGGGTGACGTGGTGACCATCATGGGCGTGGACGGCGACGATTCCATCACCGCCGATGAGATCGCCGAGCTGCGCGGCACCATCAACTACGAGGTCGTCTGCGATTTCGGACTGCGCCTCGAGAAGGTCTACGTGTAATTCCCGGAAAGGGGACGCTCCCCAAGAGGGAAACGAGAAAGAAGTCCGTCGTATGGGTCAGCTGCAGATTCCCGGACATCCCAAGCCGCGCCCCCGCGAGGTCACCCTCGAGGAGGTGCGCGCCTGCGTGGGCGACTGCCGTAGGTGCCCGCTCGGCGAGACGCGCACCAACCTGGTCTTCGGCGTCGGCAATCCGCATGCGCGCGTCATGTTCGTGGGCGAGGGCCCCGGCCGCAACGAGGACCTGCAGGGAGAGCCCTTCGTAGGCGCCGCCGGGCAGAAGCTCAACGGACTGCTCGCCGAGGCGGGCCTGCGCCGCGAGGACATCTACATCGCCAACGTGGTCAAGTGCCGCCCGCCCGGCAACCGCAATCCCAAGCCCGAGGAGATCGAGGCCTGCGCGCCGTATCTGCGCGAGCAGATCCGCAGCATCTGGCCCGATGTGATCGTGTGCCTGGGCAACTTCGCCACGCAGTTCGTGCTGCGCACCGAGCAGGGCGTCACCAAGCTGCGCGGCCGCTTCCACCAGACGGGGCACTTCCTCGTGATGCCCACGTTCCATCCCGCGGCAACCATCTACCATCCCGATTGGCTCGAGGACCTGCGCTCCGATATGCAGATGCTCGGCGCGTGGCTGGCAGAGCATCCGGCAGGGGAGTAGCCATGAGGTTCGTATCGCATTCCACCGAGGAGACCATCGAGCTGGGCGAGCGTCTCGGCGCCGCGCTCGAGGAGGGCGACGTTCTCGTGCTCACCGGCGACCTCGGTGCGGGGAAGACGCAGCTCACCAAGGGCATCGCACGCGCCATGGACATCTCCGACGACGTGACGAGCCCCACCTTCACCATCCAGATGGTCTATTACGGCCGCGACTTCGACCTCAACCATTTCGACCTGTACCGCTTGGAGCATGCCGACCAGCTCGAGGATACGGGCCTCTTCGACGTGCTCGGCGCCGACGGCGTCTGCGTCATCGAGTGGGGCGAGCAGTTCATCGAGCAGATCGGCGACGAGCGTCTCGACGTGGTGCTCACGCGCCTCGATGATGAGGCGGAGCCGGGCGAGGAGCCGCCGCGCGCCATCGAGCTCATCCCGCACGGCTCCCGCGCGGAGCAGATCGTCGCGCAGCTCTCGTAGGGTGACAGAAAGGGGACGGTCCCGTTTTGCCACCTCGTGCGGCTAGTCGCTGATGTCCTCGTCGATCTGGATCTTGAACTGATAGGCGGGGAACTCCTCCTTGAGGGCGTTTGCCACGCGCGCGATCACCGTGTTGCGGTTGGGCGCATCGTAGCTCACGATGATGTCGAAGAGGACGTTCTTGGCCTCCTCGTCCACGTAGAGGCCGTGGGTCTGCAGCACGAACGGCTCGGACGACACGATCTGATCGAGCTTGGCGCTGATCCTAGACGCCTCGTCCATGGCGTCGGTCGAGGTGTTGACCGAGTAGATGCCCACCGTATGCAGCGCGATGTGGTGGTGCAGGAGCACCTCGTGCTGGATCTGGCGCGTGATGCGGTCGATCTCCTTGGCGCTCATCTTCTCGTCGACCTCCACATGGATGCTGCCCATGGAGCGCTCGGGGCCGTAGTCGGTGAGCACGAGGTCGTATGCGCCGCGGACGCCCTCGACGGAGCAGACCGTCTCCTTGATCGCGGTCGCGAGCTCGGCGTCGATGCGCCTGCCGAGGAGCTTGCCGATGGCCTCGGTGAGGATCTCGATGCCGGTCTTGATGATGAGGCCCGAGATGGCGACGCCGAGCCATGCCTCGAGGCTGAGGCCGAAGAACACGTTGATGAGGGCTGCGACGAGCGTCGATGCCGAGATGAGCGAGTCCATGGTCGCATCCTCGCCCGACGCCACGAGGGTGTCGGACCCGAGCGCCTTGCCGCGCGCCTTGAAGTAGGTGCCGAGCAGGATCTTCGCGACCACGGCGACGGCGACGATGATGAGCGTGACCGTCTCGTAGGAAGACTGCTCGGGGTTGAGGATGCGCTCGACGGATTCCTTGAGCGAGGAGACGCCCGCGCCGAGCACGATGACCGCGATGACGATGGTGGTGAGGTACTCTGCGCGGCCGTGGCCGTAGGGGTGCTCGCGGTCGGGGGCCTTGGCGGCGAGCTTGGTGCCCACGATGGTGATGACCGAGCTCAGGGCATCGGAGAGGTTGTTCACCGCATCGAGCACGATGGCGATGGACGAGGAGAGCGTGCCGACGGCAGCCTTGAACGCTGCCAGCGCCACGTTCGCGATGATTCCGATGATGCTTGTGCGCACGATCTGCGCTTCGCGGTTAGCCACGGGCTCCGCCATGATGATGCCTCCTGCTATGAGAGCCGCCCGAGAACGAGCTCCCGGGCGGCAAGGTTTCGTGCTTCTTGATGATAGCGCTTAGAGAAGGGCTGCGACAGCCTTCTCGACCTCGGCCATGTCGACCGTGGGCTCGAAGCGCGCCACGAGCTCGCCCTGGCGGTTGAAGAGGAACTTGGTGAAGTTCCAGCCCACGTGGCACTTGTCGCCGTACTGCTTGTTGTTCATGGCAGCGAACTTGTTGAGCGCCATCGCCTTGAGGCCCTTGCCGAAGCCCTCGAAGGGCTTCTCGGCGGCCATGGCGGCGAAGAGGGGGTCGGCGGTCTCGCCGTTGACATCGATCTTCTTGAACTGCGGGAACTCGGTGCCGAACTTGAGGGTGCAGAACTGGGTGATCTCCTCGTCGGACTCGGGGGCCTGGCCGGCGAACTGGTTGCAAGGGAAGTCGAGCACCTCGAAGCCCTGCTCGCGGTAGGCGGCGTAGATGCGCTCGAGGTCCTCGTACTGGGGCGTGAAGCCGCAGCCGGTGGCGGTGTTGACGACGAGCAGGACCTTGCCCTCATAGGCCTTGAGGCTGACGGGGGTGCCGTCCTTTGCGGTTACCGTGAAATCGAAGACGTTCATGATGGGTCCTTTCTCGATATGCGTGCTTACAAGAAAATATATAGCACAAAATTAAATCGCGCACAAGATAAATTTAGGCAAAAGAATACCCTCGTCCAATTGCCCTGAATGTATATAGAGAATTCCAGACAAGAAGCGCTCAACGGCGCTACAAGCTACACTATCTGTGCACGTTATCCCGCATCTAGGATGGATGATCGTCTTGAAGAGCCCCTACATCGTCATCGCATTCGACACCTCGACCGATATGCTCGCCTGCGCGCTCGCCGAGTGGACTCCGCGCGAGAACGGCGCCGATGTGCGCATCCTCGCATCGGGCGACCACCTCTGCCGCAGGCAGTCCAACGTGGAGCTCACCGGCACGGTGCTCGACACGCTCGCATCGGCTGGAATGTCCATGGACGACGTGGACGCCGTCCTCGTGGGCCGCGGCCCCGGATCGTTCACGGGCGTCCGCATCGGCATCGCGACGGCCAAGGGCATCGCCTGCGGCCTGGGATGCAAGCTGCACGGGACGTCCACGCTCGACGCCGTGGCGTGGCGCGCCTGGCTCGCGGGCGTGCGCGGCAAGCTCGCCGTGGCCGACGACGCCATGCGCGGGGAGGTCTATCCGGGCATCTACCTGCTCGATGATGAGGGCCCCCACCGCACGTTCGGACAGGAACGCGTCGAGAAGGCCGAGGCATGCGCGGCCGCATGGGCGGAACGCTCCGACAAGGACGAGCTCCAGCTCACGGGCGACGGTCTCAAGCGCCATCGATCCAAGTTCGAGGCGCAGGGCTTCGCGGGCTTCCTCGATGAGTCGCTCTGGCATCCCACGGGCGAGGCGCTGCTGCGCGCGGCGGCCTCTCCCGACCGATACGATCCGTCCGAGACGGGCGACCCCGCGCTCGTGCTGCCTGTCTACACGCGTCTGTCGGATGCCGAGGAGAACGAACGTCAGCGCCTGGGCCTCGGGAAATCCGGATTCGTCGAGAGCTCCGGCGTTGCCGAGGAGCTCGCGGGCATCGACCTCCAGCTCCGCCCGATGTCGCTCAACGATGCCGAGCAGGTGGCGGCCCTCGAGGCCGATGCGTTCAGCGCGTCGCCGCACATCGCGTGGAAGCGCCAGATGTTCGAGGACGAGCTCTCGCAGCCCGGGCGCAGCTGGTGGGTTGCGCACGACCGCGGCGAGGTCATCGGCTTCGCAGGCGGCCTTCTCGCGGGCGATGACTTCGAGGTCGCCGACGTGGTCGTCTCCGACGGCCGCCGGCGCGGGGGCATTGCGACGCGCCTGCTCGCGCGCCTCGCGTACGATGCGCAGATGCTCAACGCGCAGACGATGTCGCTCGAGGTCGACGTGGACAATGCGCCGGCCCGCGCCCTCTATGAGAAGCTGGGCTTCTCGCAGACGGGGAAGAGGCCCAACTATTACGGCCAGGGCCACGATGCCCTCATCATGGCGGCCCAGCTGCCGCTGCTCACGGCCAACGACGGCGAGCTGCCCGAGCCCGCGGCATCTATCCGCCCCTGGCCCATCGAGGCTGCGCCGCGCACGGCCGACGTGCAGGAGAGAATCGCCGAGGCGGGGGACCTGATCCTCGCCATCGAATCGTCCTGCGACGAGACGGCCATCGCCGTGGTCGATGCCGGCGGGCACGTGCTCTCGAGCATCGTTGCGACCCAGATCGACTTCCACGCGCGCTTCGGCGGCGTGGTTCCCGAGATCGCCTCGCGCAAGCATACCGAGGCGATCGTGGGCGTCTTCGAGGAGGCGCTCCAGAAGGCGGGCGAGGCGCTCGGCTGCGACACGCTCACGCCGTCCGACCTTTCCGCAATCGCCGTCACCGCAGGCCCCGGGCTGGTCGGCGCCCTCGTGGTGGGCGTCGCCTTCGCGAAGGGCCTCTGCGCGGCGACCGGGCTGCCGCTCATCGCGGTGAACCACCTCGAGGGCCATCTCTTCGCGAACCTCTTCGAGACCCCCGACCTCGAGCCGCCCTTCGTGGCGAGCCTCGTCTCGGGCGGCAACACCATGCTCGTGCATGTGCGCGCGTGGGGCGATTACGAGATCCTCGGCACCACCATCGACGACGCGGTGGGGGAGGCCTTCGACAAGGTCGCCAAGGCGCTCGGCCTGGGGTATCCCGGCGGCCCCGTGATCTCCAAGCTCGCCGCGCAGGGCAATCCGCGCGCCATCCCGTTCCCGCGCGCGATGATGCACAGCCACGACTACCGCTTCTCGCTCTCCGGCCTCAAGACCGCCGTCATCACCTACATCGAGGGCGAGAACCGCGCGGGCAGGCCCATCAACCTTCCGGATCTCGCCGCGAGCTTCCAGGCTGCCGTCGTCGACGTGCAGGTTGCGAAGGCCGTGACGGCCGTGGAGGAGCTCGGGGTGTCCGACTTCTGCGTGGGCGGCGGCGTTGCTGCGAATCCCGCCCTGCGCGCGGCGTACATGAAGGCGTTCGGCAAGCGCGGCGTGCGCGTGACCGTGCCGCCCTTCTCCGTCTGCGGCGACAATGCGGCGATGATCGCGCTCGTGGCACTGCGCTCGTACAAGGCGGGCAACTTCGTGGACCTCTCGATCGATGCGACGCCCAATGCGCCGCTCGGCACCTGGTCCGTCCGCGCCTAAACCTGACAGTGGGGACGGTTCTCTTTGTCAGGTTTTCCTGACAATGGGGACAGGTTGAACAGTAGGCACGGTCCTTGAACAGTAGGGACGGTCCTT
>CAMOLV010000052.1 GCA_946619045.1 uncultured Coriobacteriales bacterium
CCGAGAAGAAGCCCGTGTCCTCGGGTGAGGGCATGAGCTCGCCGGACTGCCCCATCGGGTCGAGCGGGTCGACGCCGGCGGTGCCATAGCCGACGGAGGCCAGGAAGGCATCGGTGTCGGATGCGGCGCGCTTGCTCATCTGGGCGCTGACGGCCTTGCGGGCGGCGTCGAACGCGGCCTGGGCCTCGGCGCCGAGGGCAAGGGAGCCGTCGGCCGTGGCCTTCTCGAACGCATCGACGGCCTCGGGCATGCGGTTGGCGGCGACGTAGGCGAGGCCAAGGTCGCTGTAGATACGGTTCTGCTCGGCGGTGCCGCCCGAGAAGTCGAGGGCAGTGCGGAAGGCCTCGACGGCATCGATGGGACGGCCGAGCTTCATGAAGCAGGAGCCGAGCGACGAGAGGGCGCCGGAGGGATCGGGGTTGGTCTCGTCGATGGCGGCGTTGCGGTAGGCGATACCGGCGTTGCGCGTATCGTCGATGGCCTCGTATGCGCTGCCGAGGGCGAGGTACGCCTTGTACGGGGTCGCATACTCGGCGTCCTGCGCGGCGCGCATGAGCGCGGAGATGGCATCCTTGGGACGGTTGGCGGCCAGCAGGGCGCGGCCCATGTTGCAGGAGAGCGCGCCGACCTTGCCGTAGGAGGCGTCCCTGAGGGCGTTGCCGTATGCCGCGGCGGCCGACTCGAACTGGCCGAGCTTCATGTAGGCGTTGCCGATCATGTGGTCGATGGCGCCCGCAGCCTCACCAGCCTCCTTCGCATCGGCGAGATAGGTGGCGGCGGCGAGCCAGTCGCCGGACTGGTAGGCTTTCTTGCCTGCTTCAAATGCCTGAGCGTTCACAGAAGACCCCTCCCGAAGAACCTAGTTGGCGTTCGCATGCTCGATGCGGATGGATTCGATGACGTCGCCCGCACGGAGGGATCCGATGACATCGAAACCCTCGACGGTCTGCCCGAAGACGGTGTAGCCCGAGTCGAGCATATGCTGCGGGCCGAGGCAGAAGTAGAACTGGGACCCGGCGGAGTTGGGATCCTGGCTGCGCGCCATGGCGAGCGCGCCATCCTCGTGGCTGTTGCGGGGATTGGAGGAGAACTCCTCGCGGATACGGTAGCCGGGACCGCCGGTGCCGGGACGGCCGCTGCGGCCGCTCCTGCCCGCGGCGACATCCTCGGGGGCCATATCGCGCGTGTTGGGGCAACCGCCCTGGATCACGAAACCGGGAACATAGCGATGGAACTTGAGGCCATCGTA
Organism: uncultured Coriobacteriales bacterium; assembly: GCA_946619045.1. Classification (GTDB taxonomy): domain Bacteria; phylum Actinomycetota; class Coriobacteriia; order Coriobacteriales; family Atopobiaceae; genus RUG721. The sequence continues at coordinate 1,250 of CAMOLV010000052.1, forward strand.
GAAGCCCGCCTCGGCGAGCTCGCAGAAATTGGCGACATGGATGGGCGCGCCTGCGCCGTCGAGCTTGACGACGATCTCGCCCTTCGAGGTGGCGACGCGGGCAACCTCGTCGCCCACGACGGCATAGCTCGGGGTATAGAGCGGGTCGAAGATGAATCCCATAGTCCGTACATCCCTTCGTGCCGATACAACGATCACATAGCAGCATCAAAACATTCTAGCAGGTATTTCCAATGCACACATATTCGGCAAAGAGTGCCGCTCAGCGCTTCGAAGGCTCCCACTGGGGGTAGTTCTCATCGAAATAACCCTTATACGCGCTCACGCCATCTGAATCCTTGTCCGAGTAATACGTGCTGTCGATGATGTCCTGCACCTGCGAGGGGGCCATGTAGGCCAGGTCGATCTCCCAGGCTTCGACGAGGACGTCGACGCGGTTGCGCAGCCAATTGCCGAGCTGCACGATATGGTCGATGTCGTCCGCATACACGGATCCGGACCCGAGCTGGGACGCGGAGTCGATCGCGTTCGAGATGTCGATTGCGAGGTCCTCGGCTGCGTCGAGGCCCTGCTGGCGAGCCTCCTCGTCGTCATCGTCGAGATAGGTGGCGAGGAAATACGCCTCCTGTTCGTCGAGGCGATCCGCCAGGTCCCCGAGGTCGAGGTACGTCTGGTGGATGAGCTCGAAGGAAGCCTCGCCGGCATCGTACGCAGGCGTGGTCTCGCGGATATCCTGACCGGAAAGGGCCTCGATCTGGCCCGGGGACCCGGCGGTCGAGGTGTCGGCCTGCTCACGCGCGCGCTGATCGTATTTGCCGGGGTCGAACGGGTGCGTGATGTAGATGATCGATCCGCCCATGACGACGAGCGCCGCGATCGCCGCGATGATCATGACGCGCACATGCGCCATGCGGTCGTACCCGAGCGTGCGGTCCTCGACGGAGGGACGCTCGGGGGGAAGCGCGCTCCTCGCCTCGTAGACGGCATCCTCGGGATCGGGTTCGGGAAGGGTGATCGCGCTGAACTCCGACGTGCTGTCGGCATCGGAAACCTTGGGCAGCTTGATGTCGCGCACGGGACGCACGGTGGGCGCCTCGGGAGACGGAAGCCCGCACTTCGGGCACAGTGCGCTTCCCTCGGGGATGAGGGCACCGCACGAGGGGCACCAGGTCCCTCTCGTGCGGGGTATCTTGTTGGTTACGCCCATGTCGCTTCCGCAAACCGGGCATGTGGGGGTGCCGTCCGCCATACGGGCGCCGCAATGAGGACAGATCATGCGCCTGACTCCCTGCTGGTTCGTTTCAGGTTCGTTCAGTGCGTATGATAGCGCACCTTCGACCTATCCGACGAGCATATCCAGCACAAAAGGCAGGATTCCACCAGATGAGATGTAGCGCCATTCCTGCGGCGTATCCACGCGGATCGTGGCCTCGGCGCGCTTGACGGTGCCGTCGGCGGACGTGAAGCGGACCTCGCACGTACGCGGCGCGGCGGCGGAGTCCGTCGGGAACCCGACGATGTCGACGCGCTCGGTGCCGTCGAGGCCGAGAGACGCTGCACCCTCCCCCTCGGCGAACTGGAGCGGGATGATGCCCATCTGGACGAGGTTCGAGCGGTGGATGCGCTCGAAGCTCTCGGCGATGACCGCCTTGACGCCCTGCAGGAGCGGGCCCTTGGCCGCCCAGTCGCGGCTCGAGCCCGAACCGTACATGGCGCCGGCGACCACCACGAGCGGGCGCTTGTCGGCGGCATACGCCTCGGACGCGTCGAAGATGCGCATCTCCTCGCCGGTATCGACCTCGGTCGTGTAGGCTCCCTGCCTGCCATGGGCGAGGGCGTTCTGGAGGCGCGTGTTGCCGAAGGTGCCGCGCGCCATGACCTCGTGGTTTCCGCGACGCGTGCCGTACGTGTTGAAGTCCTTCTCCGCGACGCCGCGCTCGCGCAGATAATCTGCCGCGGCGGAATCCTTGGCGATCGATCCCGCAGGCGAGATGTGGTCGGTGGTGACGAAGTCGCCGAGCAGGCAGAGCATGCGGGCATCGTCGAGCGAGAACGACGAGATCTTCTCGGCGATCTCGAAATACGGGGCACGGCGCACGTAGGTCGAAGCGGGATCCCAGGCGAACGTGGGGGCATCGTCGACCTCGATGGACTGCCACGCGGTGGAGCCCTCCATGAGGTGGGCCGAGCTCTCCTCGTAGATCGAGCGCTCGAGCGAGGAGGCGAGGACGGCGTCGATCTCGCCTGCGGACGGCATGATATCGGCCAGCATGACGGCATTGCCATCGCGATCGAAGCCGAGAGGCTCGGCGACAAGATCCTTGCGGACGCTTCCGGCGATGGCGTAGGCCACCACGAGCGCCGGCTGTGCGAGGTAGTTCTGCGCCACATCGGGCGAGATGCGGCCGTCGAAGTTGCGGTTGCCGGAGAGTACGCTCGCATAATCGACCTCGGCGGAATGCGCCTTAAGCCCGGCCCTGATCTCGCCGGTGTTGCCGATGCAGGTCATGCAGCCGTAGCCGCAGGTGAAGAAGCCGAGCTCCTGAAGCGGCTCGAGGAGGCCGGCGCGGGCGAGGAGGTCGGAGGCGGCATGGCTTCCGGGCGCGAGGACGCATTTGACCCAAGGAGCGGACGCGAGCCCCGCATTGCGCGCGTTGCGGGCGAGCAGGCCCGCCGCGACCATCATGGCGGCATCGGTGGCAGTCGTGCAGCTCGTGATGGCTGCGAGCGCGATGGCGCCGTCGGAGATGGTTGCGGAGGCATCGCCGAACGTCCCCTCGAAGGAGGCCGCGTCGAGCGCGTGCGAGCAGTTCTTCTCGAAACGCGCGGGAAGCGCGGAGATGGAGACGCGGTTGTGGGGACGCGACGGGCCGGCGAGGGAGGGCTCGACCGTCGAGAGGTCGAGCTCGATGGTGCGGGAGTAGACCGCATCGCCGCGGGAGCCGAAGGTTCCCTGAGCCTTGTGGTACGCCTCGCAGAAGGCCACCTCGCCCTCGTCGCGGCCGGTTAGGCGCAGGTAGCCGAGGGTCGTCTCGTCCACCGGGAAGAGCGTGGTCGTGGCCCCGTACTCGGGCGTCATGTTGGAGATGCAGGCGCGCTGCGTGGCCGAGAGCGACGCAGCCCCCTCCCCCGTCGCCTCGACGAGCGCGCCGACGACGCCCTCGCGGCGCAGGAGCTCGCAGACGGTGAGGGCGGCGTCCATGCCGGAGACGAGCGGTCCGAGACGGCCCGTGAGCTTGAGCTCGACGACAGGCGGAACGAGCATGGAGATGGGCTGCCCGAGGGCCGCGGCCTCCGCCTCGATGCCGCCGACGCCCCACGCGAGGACGCCGATGCCGTTGACCGTCGTGGTGTGGGAATCGGTGCCGACGAGCGTGTCGTAGCACGCGCGCTGGCCCTCTCCCCTGTACAGGGCGTCGACGCCCACGACCGTGGCGAAGCGCTCCATGTTGAGCTGATGGCAGATGCCGCCGCCGGGCGGGACGATCTGCACGTTGTCGAAGGATCTGCCGGCCCACTTGAGGAAGGCGAAGCGCTCGCGGTTGCGCTGCGCCTCGAGGTCCTCGTTCGCCTTCTGGGAGCAGGGCGAGCCGGCCTCGTCGGCGATGACGGAATGGTCGATGATCAACGTTGCGGGTATGAGGGGGTTCACGACCATGGGGTCGGCGCCGCGCTCGGCGCACGCGTCTCGCATGGCTGCAAAGTCCACGAAGACGGGAACGCCCGTGAGGTCCTGGAAGAGCACGCGGCTCGGCATGTAGGAGATCTCGTCGCCCGCCTGGCCGGAGAGACCGGCATCGATGACGGCATGGGCGAGGCGCTCGGCCTCCTCATCCGTCTCGGCGTTGCGCACGACGTTCTCGAGGAGCACGCAGAGCGCGAACGGAAGCCTCTCGGCGCCGGGGATGGCCGAGATGTCGATGATGGTTCGGCTAATGCTTCCTGCGTTTAGCAGCTCGCCTGCGCGAGAAAGCCTGATAGCGTTTGAGAATTCGTTCCCTGCGTGTTGCATAGCGTTCCTTAATACGAGCGATCATCTTGGACGTGCTTCCTCCGCGGGCGAGGTCGCGATCGGCGCGCCCGAAGAGGAATAGGAACAGTATGACGGAAGCGATTCCCAAGATGAAAGCAAGTACCCAAACCGCAACACTGCCGAGAACGGTGTGGAAGAAGCCGCTGAACACGAAGCATCCGAGCACCATGAGGGCGCAGACGACGACTATGAGGATGCCGCGCAGGATGGTGAGCGGGCGCGAGATGAGGATGATGAGCGCGATTCCCACCGCAGCGACGATCAGCATGCAGATCGTCGAGATCTCATCGAAGCTGAGGTTGATGAACCGGCACAGGAGAATGGCCGCGAGCAGGCCGGCGTCGATGGCGATCGAGGCGGGAAGCGACCTCATGGCGACGGTGGCGAGGAAGCTGCCCTTGACGCGGTCGTGGTTGGGCTCGAGGGCGAGCACGAAAGACGGCAGGCCGATGATCGCCGTCGAGAGGAGCGACATCTGGATGGGGATGAAGGGGTACGGCGGCATGACGATGCAGATGAAGGCGAGCAGCATCGAGTAGACGGTCTTCACCAGGAAGAGCGATGCGGAGCGCTGCAGGTTGTTGATGGAGCGGCGGCCCTCCGCGACGACCTCGGGGATATGCGAGAAGTCATCGTCGGCGAGGACGAGCTCCGAGATGTTGCGCGCGGCCGCGGAACCCGATGCGACCGAGATGGAGACGTCCGCCTCCTTGAGCGCGAGCACATCGTTGACGCCGTCGCCGGTCATGGCGACGACGTGCCTCCCCGCCTGGAGGAGCCTGACGATCTGGCGCTTCTGCTCCGGCGTCACGCGGCCGAAGATCCGCGCGTCTCGAACCGCAGCAGCCAGCTCTTCGGGCGTCTTGATCTTGGAGAGGTCGACGGCGCGCTCCGCATGATCGATGCCCACGGATGCGGCGATCGCTGAAACGGTGCGCGGGTCATCGCCCGAGATGACGCGCAGCTCGACGCCCTGCTCGGCGAAGAAGCGCACGGTATCGGGGGCGGACGGGCGGATCTCGTCGCGGATCGAGATGAACCCGAGCGGCCTCATCTCCCCCGTCGCCTTGCCGTGCTCGTCGAACCCGCCGACCTCGCACGTGACGAGGACGCGCTCGATGGGATCGAACGCAGCGAGCATCTTGAGCGCGGGATCGCCTTCGGCGAGCACGAAGCGCGGCGCGCCCATGATGAGGGACCTGCCGTCCTCGGTGACGCAGCCCGAGTATTTGTAGGCGGAGTTGAACGGGATCGTCCGGCTGCTGGCGGCGGGACGGATTCCCCTCGCCGCACCGTACGCCATGACCGCGCGCGAAGTGTCGTTCGCGTCGAGCGCGTTCGCCTCGGCGATGGTCACGAACGACGTAAGCGCCTCGCCGGCCCCGGCGTCCGGGTCGGCGGGATCGATCCCCGTCTCGCGGGACACGATCATGCGCCCGGTCGTGATGGTGCCCGTCTTATCGAGGCAGAGCACGTCGACGCGCGCGAGCGTCTCGACGCAGTAGCTCTGCTGGACGAGCACCTTCTTGGTCGCGAGGCGCGTCGTCGCGATGGCGAGGACCGTTGACGTGAGCAGGACGAGGCCCTGGGGGATCATTCCGATTACGGCGGCGACGGTCTGCAGGATCGCGTCCTGCCATGCCGAGCCGTCCATGAGGAACACGCGCAGGAAGAGGCCGATACCCAAGGGGAAGATGAGCAGCGAAGCGATCTCGATGATGATGTCGAGCGTGTCGAGGATCTCGGAGCGGACCGGCTTGAGGTACTTCGCGTTCGCGTTGATCCTGGCCGCATACGAATCATGGCCGACGCGCGTGAGGCGGGCCCAGACCGAGCCCGAATCGACGAAGCTCCCCGAGAAGAGCTCGGAGCCGGGGTTCTTCTCGACAGAGACGCTCTCGCCCGTCAGGAGGCTCTCGTTGAGAAGCGCCGAGCCCGCGATGACGACGGCATCGGCGGGAACCTGGTCGCCGCGCGCGAGGAGCACGACGTCGTCGAGCACGAGCTGATCGAATGGCAGCTCGACTGTCTCGGACCCCCTGCGCACGCGAACCGTCTTGGCCGTGAGGATCGAGAGCTTGTCGACCATGCGCTTGGCACGGATCTCCTGGAAGACGCCGATGACGAGGTTGGAGATGACCACGCCCATGAACAGGGCGTTCTTGAATTGGAAGGTGAGGACGACGAGCACGAACATGATGATGTTGATGCCGTTGAAGAGGGTGAAGGCGTGCTCGGCGATGATCTGGCGGACCGTTTTGGTCTTGACGTCGGTATCGGCGTTCACCTTTCCCTGGGCAATGCGCTCCGCAACCTCGGCCTCAGACAATCCGATGATGGCGTCCTGCTCGTCTTGGACCATGTCGCGAATCAACCCCAAGCGCAAAATAGTGAAGCGCTTTCCGAAGCCGATTATCACGGTGGAACGCCCCGGAAAGCGTCATTGGTAACAAGATGGTGCCCCCAGGGGGGATCGAACCCACGACCTTTCGCTCCGGAGGCGAACGCTCTATCCACTGAGCTATGGGGGCACAACACAAGCTAGTATATCCCACACGGTCCCGAGTTTACGAATCTATTTGATTACGTAGGAGGAGCAGGACGGGCGCCGCTTCGGGCGAAGTGCTACCATCGACGAATCTAGCTGCGACGTTTCGCAGCACCCGTTTCAGAAAGGCACGTCAATGATCGCAGTCGTCAGAGACTCAGCCACCGAGCAGCAGCTCGAGCAGTTCATACGATGGATAGAGGGCCGCGGCTTCAAGACGCACGTCTCCCGGGGCGAGAACGAGACCATCGTCGGCATCATCGGCGATACCACGCGCATCGACCCGTTCCTGCTCGAGAGCATGGACATCATCGAGCGCGTGCAACGCGTGTCGGAGCCCTTCAAGAAGGCGAACCGCAAGTTCCATCCCGAGGACACGGTCATCGATTGCGGCTACGGCGTCCTCATCGGCGGCGGCAACTTCCAAGTCATGGCAGGCCCCTGCTCGGTCGAGGGCGACAACCTCATCCAGATTGCGCGCGCCGTGCATGCGGCGGGCGCCACGATCCTGCGTGGAGGAGCCTACAAGCCCCGTACCAGCCCCTATGCCTACCAGGGCATGGGCGAGAAGGGCCTCGACCTGCTCTGCGAAGCCCGCGCAGAGCTCTCGATGCCCATCGTGACCGAGATCATGGATCCGCGCGACGTGCAGACCTTCGTCGACCACAAGGTCGACATCATGCAGATCGG
>CAMOLV010000053.1 GCA_946619045.1 uncultured Coriobacteriales bacterium
CGTCTCGGCGGTCGCCGGGATGCTGAACCTGGGCGTCTCCATCGTGGGAGGTTGCTGCGGCACCAGCCCGGCCTACACAGCCGCGGAGCGACGCTTGGTCGACGGCTGGATGAGCGAGGAGGGCTCCGTCCTCAAGTCGTTCGCCACCCGCACCAAACCTGACAGTGGGGACGGTTCCGTTTGCCAGGTCGACGCAGCCGACCGTCCCTTTACCGTGACGAGCGCCCAGGAGTTTGTGGCGCTCGAGCCCGGCGACGTGGGCGTCATCGGCGAGCGCATCAACCCCACCGGCAAGAAGCGCCTGAAGGAGGCCCTCCGCACGGGCGAGCTCGACTACGTCATGGGCGAGGCCATCAAGCAGGCCAACGCCGGCGCGCAGATCCTCGACGTCAACGCCGGCCTCCCCGAGATCGACGAGCGCGCGGTCATGCTGCGCCTCTGCGCCGAGCTCTCGGGCGTGACCACGCTGCCCCTGCAGATCGACTCCGCAGACCCTGCCGTCATCGAGGCCGCCGTGCGCTCGTATCCCGGCAAGGCGCTCATCAACTCCTGCAACGGCAAGCAGGAGGTGCTCGACGAGGTGCTTCCCATTGCTGCCCATTACGGCTGCGCCATCGTGGGGCTCACGCTCGACGAGGAGGGCATCCCCAAGGACGCCGCCGGCCGCCTTGCCATCGCGCGCCGCATCGTCGATGCCGCGGAGAAGCTCGGCATCCCGCGCTCCGATATCGCGATCGACTGCCTCACCATGGCCTGCTCGACCGACCAGACCGCGCCGCGCGCCATCCTCGACGGCATCTCGCTCGTCAAGCGCGAGCTGCCCGGCGTGCGCACGGTGCTCGGCGTCTCCAACATCAGCTTCGGCCTGCCGTTCCGTCCGCTGGTAAACGCCACGTTCCTCTCCGCTGCGTTCGCGGCCGGCCTCGACCTGGCAATCATCAACCCCAACGACCAGCGCATGATGGACGTCGTCAACTCGTGGCGCGTGCTCTCGGGCGAGGATGTGTCGGCGCAGAAGTACGTGGCAGATTACGTGAATCGCAGCGACTCCGCGGTCGCCTCGGTGCAATCGTCGCCGAACGTCCTCGCCGCAGAGGGCGCGGCTGCGGAAGGTTCGGCTCGCGATTCCGCCGAGACGACCGTGGAGGAGCGAATCCGCAACATGGTCCTCGCAGGTCGCAAGGAGCCCGTGCCGCAGCTTGTCGAGGAACTGTTGGAGAACGGGGCTGACACGCTGTCCGCCATCAACGACGTCCTGATCCCCGCTCTCGACGAGGTGGGGGAGCGCTTCGAGAAGGGCACGTTCTTCCTGCCGCAGCTCATGGCGTCCGCCGAGGCTGCGAAGGCTGGGTTCGAGGTGCTGCGCGCACGCGCCGGGTCGTCCTCGTCCGGCTCGGGCAAGGGCACCATCGTGCTCTGCACCGTGAAGGGCGACATCCATGACATCGGCAAGAACATCGTGCGCATGCTTCTCGAGAATTACGGCTACGACGTGGTCGACCTCGGCCGCGATGTGGATCCACAGGTCGTCGTGGACGCCGTCATCGAGCATCATGCCCCGCTCGTGGGCCTCTCGGCGCTTATGACCACCACCGTCGCGGGCATGGCAGATACCATCAAGCTGCTGCGCGAGCAGGTGCCCGGTGCCAAGATCATGGTCGGCGGCGCCGTGCTCAATCCCGAGTATGCGGAGATGGTCGGCGCGGACTACTACGCCAAGGATGCGACCGAGAGCGCGAAGATCGCCCAGGAGGTCCTGGGATAGGGGCGAGGAGCCTCTGGGAGCTCCGATCGCCTACCACAGTGCCGGTAGGCTATCCGCCTATTCGGTCGTGAACACGCCTCCGGCGCCCCAGGTCCACGAGCCCTCGACGCCCTCGTTCAGAGCGCCGAGCTGGAAATGCAGCTTCGCGATGCCCAGGTCGATGTACTCGACGGTGCTCTTGATGCGGGGAAGCGTCGCGGCGACGCCCGAAGGCGTGTCGACGAGGACCCAGGGCTGGCCGTTCACGGCAGAGGGGCCCTTGATCATGGCATCGACGCCCGCGCGGATCCATGCGGGGGCGGAGGCATACCCGGCATACACGTCGGCGGGCTTGCGGTCGCGCTTGCGGAGCGCGGCGCGCACGGTGCGCTGCTTGAGCGGCATCTTCGCCATGGCATAGCCCACGGGGATCACGCCATGGAGCTTCTCGCCATCCTGGCGGGCGACCGCGACCGTGCTCTGGTCGTAGGTGCCTGCGACCCAGCAGGTCCCCAGCCCGAGCTGCTCTGCCAGCAGGACGACCTTCTCCCCGTAGTAGCCCAGGCGGTCGCGCGTCTCCTCATCGTCTGCCGCGATGAGGGCGATGTAGGTGCTCGGCCTGCCGGAGAACATCGCGCCCGAGAGCTTGAGGTTCGCGCCTCCGTCCTCGGGGCGCACGAGCACCATCCGGAGCCCGCCCGCGGCGTTGCCCTCCTCGATGCACGCTGCAAGCTGGTCGAGCTTGTCGGCTTCAACCGCACGGTCGTCGTATGCCCTGCACGAGATGCGCTTCTCGATCGCCTGCATGATATCCATACGGTTAACCTCCTTAACTATTAACGGAGACGAGCATAGCAGAAGCAGGGCATGCCCCTTTGCGGAGATGCCCTGCTCCGTCATCGACCGTTTACGGTCTCGGTTTCCTAGATCGTCCTCCTGATCGCCTCGTGCCAGCCGTCGAGCAATTCGGCGCGCTTCTCCGCGTCCATCTTCGGGGTGAAGACGTCGTCGCTGGAACGCAGGCTGCGCAGCTCGTCGATGCCGCTCCAGAAGCCCGTGGCGAGGCCGGCGAGATACGCGGCGCCCATGGCCGTGGTCTCGCGGTTCTGCGGGCGATGGAGCGTGCGCTCGAGGATGTCGCTCTGGAACTGGATCAGGAAGTTGTTGGCCGACGCGCCGCCATCGACGTTGAGCACCTCGATGGGCTTGCCCGCATCGGCCTCCATGGCGACGGCGAGGTCGGACACCTGGTAGGCGATGGCCTCGAGCGCTGCGCGCACCAGCTGTGCCTGCCCCGTGCCGCGGGTGATGCCGAAGATGGATCCGCGCGCGTCTGGCGCCCACCACGGCGCGCCGAGGCCCGTGAACGCGGGCACGATGTAGACGCCGCCCGTATCCTCGATGCTCGTGGCGAGGTACTCGGTCTCGGCTGCCGAGCGGATGATGCCCACCTCGTCGCGCAGCCACTGCACCACGGCGCCGCCCACGAACACCGAGCCCTCGAGCGCGTACTCGCAGCCCTCCGTGTTGGGGGGAGAGGCGACGATGGTCGTGACCAGGCTGTTCTTGCTCTCGACGGCCTCATGCCCGGTGTGGAGGAGCATGAAGCAGCCGGTGCCGTAGGTGTTCTTGGCCTGGCCGGCCTCGAAGCAGCACTGCCCGAAGAGCGCGGCCTGCTGGTCGCCCGCGACGCCCGTGATGGGGATGCCGGCGGGAAGGCCGGGGAAGCTCGTCTCGCCGAAGGAGCCGCTCGACGGCCTCACCTCGGGGAGCATGCTCGCGGGCACGCCGAAGAGCTCGAGCAGCCAGGGATCCCAGCGGCGCTCGTGGATGTTGTAGAGCATGGTGCGGCTCGCGTTGGTCTCGTCGGTGGCGTGCACGAGCCCGCCCGTGAGCACCCACACGAGGTAGGTGTCGACGGTGCCGAAGAGCAGCTCGCCGGCTTCCGCCTTCTCGCGGGCGCCGGCCACGTTGTCGAGCAGCCAGCGGATCTTGGACGCGGAGAAGTACGCGTCGGGCATGAGGCCCGTGCGGGCGCGCACCTCTGCGGCCACCGCCGCGTCGCCGCAGAGCTCCTCGACGAGGTCGGCCGTGCGGCGGCACTGCCACACGATGGCGTTCGCGATGGGCATACCGGTCGAGGGGTCCCAGACGATGGTGGTCTCGCGCTGGTTGTCGATGCCGATCGAGTCGATATCGTCGGCGGAGAGGCCGTGCTTGGCGATGAGCTCGGTCAGCGATCCCAGCTGCGAGTTGAGGATGTCATGCGGGTTGTGCTCGACCCAGCCCGGCTTGGGGTAGATCTGCTCGAACTCGCGCTGCACCACGTCGACCATCTCTCCCGCATGGTTGACGAGGATGGCGCGCGACGATGTTGTGCCCTGATCGAGGGCGATGACGTACTTGCCGCTCATAGACGCTCCTCCAGCCACGTTGCCACATCTTCCATGACCTTGCCGCGATCGTCCTCGTTGAGGATCTCGTGGCGCATGTGCTCGTAGATGATGCAGTGCGCATCCTTGGACCCGGCGTCGCGGGCCATCTGGTAGGCCGTGCGCACGCCCTCGCCCATGTTGCCCACGGGGTCGCCGTCGCCTGCGATGAAGAGCAGGGGCAGCTCCTTGGGGGTGCGGTCGAAGCACGATGGCGCGCAGACCTCGCCCGTGAGCGCGGTGACGGTCGCGTACCCGCCCGCGGAGAAGTCGAACCCGCAGAGCGGATCGGCTGCATAGCGCTCGACGTTCTCCTTGTTGTAGGAGAGCCAGTCGAGCGGGGTGGCGGCATCCTTGATGGCCTTGGAATACGCCCCGACGCCCATGCCGTTGAGCAGGCCGGATACGGTGTCGGCGCCCTTCAGGCGCGCGATGATGTGGCAGACGGCGTTGCCCGCCTTGGACGTCGCGGGCGGCACGTGCCCGGTTCCGCAGATAACGGCGCCGGCGAGGCCGAGGCCGTGGCGTGCGATATAGGCGCGCGTGATGAAGCTGCCGAGCGAGTGCCCGAAGAGGAAGTAGGGGAGGTCCGCGCCGAAGCGGGTCTGCATGAGATGGCGTAGCGTGTCGACGTCGGCGACCAGGATATCGGCGCCGTTCTTCTCGGGCAGGCAGCCGTACCTGCCGTCGGTCACGCTCTCGCCGTGGCCGATCTGGTTGTGGCCGCATACCGCGAAGCCGCGGCCCGCAAGGAAGCGCGCGAACTCGTCGTAGCGCTCGATGTGCTCGGCCATGCCGTGCGTGAGCTGCACGACCGCCTTGGGGTCTCCCTCGGGGAGCCAGACCCAGCCCCTGATCGTGGTCTTGTTATCGGCGCTTGCGAACGAGATGGGTTCGCGAACAATCTCTGCCATGGCAGTCCTTTCGAACGGGTACCCGTCAAGTATCCCAGTTGGGCGGAAGAAATGTATCGAGCATGGTCGCCTTTTGCATAAACGGTAGCGACCTTCTCGACGCACGGCTGCCTGCCAATGTGCGCAAACCGTATCGAAATGTCCGCCTGGCATCATATGATTTTGTTCTTTTCGCACCGCGCGGTATACTTGAAAATACTGTGTCGATGCGGTTCGGAATGCATTCGCATGCTTGCCGATCTGCGCACCGCAACATGCTAGGAATAGTCGGGGTTTGTATGAACATCATCATCGTCGGCGCCGGTAAGATCGGTTCGGCACTGGCAAAGTATCTCACGCAAGAGGGCCACAGCATCACGGTCGTCGAGCGCAACGCCGAGCGGGTCTCCCTCCTGAGCACCTCGCTCGACATCATGACGGTCTGCGCCAATGCGGATATCGATTCGCTCAAGCTTGCAGGCGCCGAGACCGCCGATTTGCTCATCGCCGCCACCAACTCCGACGAGTCCAACATCCTCTGCTGCCTCGTCGCCCGCAAGCTGGGCGTCAAGAACACCGTCGCCCGCGTGCGCGAGGAGACCCACTTCCGCGAGGTCATCTACCTCGAGAAGGAGCTCGGCCTCTCGCTCGTCATCAACCCCGAGCTCGCCTGCGCCAACGAGATCAGCCGCGTGCTGCGCTTCCCGTCCGCAACCAAGGTCGACACCTTCGCGGGCGACCGGGCGGAGATCGTCGAGTTCAAGATCAGGGAGGGCAACCCCCTCTGCGATACCTCCATCTCCGACTACCACCGCAAGTTCGGCGACGGCACGCTCGTCGCCGCCGTCGTGCGCGACGGGCGCGCGTCCATCCCCACGGGGTCGTTCACCTTCAAGGCGGGCGACGGCGTGCTCGTGGTGGGTGCCCCGCGCAAGGTGAGCTACCTGTTCAAGAAGCTCGCCATCTTCAAGAAGAGCTCCCGCGACGTCATCATCGTGGGCGGCGGCCGCATCGGCCTCTACCTTACGCGCGAGCTCATCTCCGCAGGCATCAACGTCACGCTCGTCGAGAGCGACCGCAAGCTCGCCGAGGAGATCAAGGATACGTTCCCCTCGGTCGAGGTGCTCTGCGACGACGGCACATCGCCCGCCGTGCTCGAGGACGCGGGCATCGAGAGCGCCGACGCCTTCGTCGCCCTCACCGGCATGGACGAGGTCAACACCATCCTCTGCTCCTACGCCCAGTCGTGCGGCGTGGAGAAGGTCATCGCCAAGGTGAGCGAGGCGCACTTCGTCGATATGGCGTCGTCGTTCGGCCTCGATATGCCCATCCAGCCCCAGACCATCATCGCCGAGCAGGTGCTCCAGCACGTCCGCGGCATGGAGAACTCGGCGTACGAGAGCGGTGTGGAGCTTCTGCGCCGCGTGATGGACGAGCAGCTCGAGGTGCTCGAATTCGTCGCCAAGAAGGGCTCCCCGTGCCTCGAGAAGCCCCTCTCCGAGCTTGCGCTGCGCGACGATACGCTCATCGCCGCCATCATCCGCAAGGGCGCCTGCATCATCCCCAACGGCTCCAGCGAGATCTATGCGGGCGACCGCGTGCTCGCGGCCACGACCCGTACGGGCATGACCTGCCTCGAGGACATCCTGAGGGGATAGTGCTGCTTTGAAATCGCGTATCATCCCCATGATCCTCTCGCGCGTCCTCATCATCGAGGCGGGCCTGCTCTGCCTGCCCATGATGTGCGCCGGCTGGTACCACGAGCCCACCGGGCCGTTCCTGCACACCATCGTCACCGTCATGCTCGTGGCGCTGGCGTTGGCGTATCCCTCCCGCCGGGCGAGCATCCGCAGCATGCGCGCGGTCGAGGGATTCGTGGGCGTCGCGCTCTCGTGGATCGTCATGAGCCTCTTCGGAGCGCTGCCCTATGTGTTCTCAGGCGCCATCCCCAGCTATGTGGACGCCCTCTTCGAGATGGTCTCGGGCATCACCACCACGGGATCGTCGATCCTCACCGACCTGGAGTCGCTGCCGCGCTCGATCATCTTCTGGCGCAGCTTCTCGCACTTCATCGGCGGCATGGGCGTTCTCGTCTTCATGATGGCGATCCTTCCCATGGACGAGCAGCATTCGATGCACCTCATGCGCGCCGAGGTGCCCGGCCCCGTCAAGGGCAAGCTCGTCCCGCGCATGCGCGACACCGCCAAGATCCTCTACCTGCTCTACATCGCCATGACCGTCGCCGAGGTCGTGTTCCTGCTGCTGGGCGGCATGCCGCTCTTCGACAGCCTCTGCACGGCATTCGGCACCACCGCCACCGGCGGCTTCGGCGTCCACAACAGCAGCATGGCCTACTACGACAGCGCCTACCTCGAGATGGTGGTGGCGGTGTTCATGGTGCTCTCGGGCGTCAACTACAACCTGTACTACCTGGTCATCCTCCGCCGCTCCATCAAGGGCTTCAAGAGCGAGGAGCTCGGCTGGTACCTGGCGATCATCGCCGCCGCGACCGTGACCATCGCGAGCAACATCGTCAAGAGCGTCGGCAGCATGGCGCACGCCCTGCGCCTCGCGTTCTTCCAGGTCGCATCGATCATGACATCGACGGGATTCGCCTCGACGGACTTCGACCTCTGGCCCGCGTACTCGAAGGTCCTGCTCGTGCTGCTGATGATCATCGGCGCCTGCGCGGGATCGACGGGCGGCGGAACCAAGGTCTCGCGCCTCATCATCAGCGTGAAGGCCGCCGTCGCGGAGCTTCGCCAGCAGGCCTCCCCGCGCTCGGTGCTGCGCGTCACGCTCGACGGCGAGCGCCTCGGTGCCGAGACGATCCGCACCACCCTCGTCTTCCTCATCATGTACGCTTCGCTCGTGGTGTTGTCGTGCCTGCTCCTCTCCATCCAGGGCGTCGACCTCATAACCACGTTCACGTCGACCATCGCATGCATCTCCAACATCGGCCCCGGCCTCGCGCTGGTCGGTCCCACCGGCAACTTCGCGTTCTGGAGCGATCCGGCCAAGCTCCTGCTGAGCTTCCTCATGATCGCCGGCCGCCTCGAGATCTACGCCATCATGATGCTGTTCTCGCGCCACGTGTGGAGGAGCCTGCTGAGGTAGGCGTTTTCGCTGCCGCCTGCTTTGCCTGTAGTTCTCGCACCCGTGCGGGGCTTTGCCTGTAGTTCTCAAAGGGGCGAGAAAACCTCGCAGGTCATCTACCTGCGGAAACACAGCGCAACAGCATCTCCCTCCAGCTCAAAACTGCAGGCAAACCCGAGATGAACCCCCAAGACTGCAGGCAAAGCCGAGATGAACCCCCAAAACTGCAGGCAATCCCGAGATGAAC
>CAMOLV010000054.1 GCA_946619045.1 uncultured Coriobacteriales bacterium
CGCCGTGCGGATGCGCGGAGATGGCCCAGCACTCCCCCACCCGGCCATCGGGAATGCGGTAGCCGAACTCGGTCTCGAGCTTGCGCCCGCCCCAGATCTTCTCCACGAAGACGGGCTCCAGGAACAGCAGTTTTGAGTCGACCTCGGCCATGGCTCCCCCAACTCGCACCGATACTCCCCTAATCCTAGCGCACGGGATGCCTGATGACCGTTTTGAGCTTCTCGGGCGCGGTGCGGCGCGCGTCGGAAAGGTAGATCTCGTGGTGACGGCGCGTATCGGAGAAGTCCGGCTCATAGCCCTGCTCGGCGGCGAACGCATGCATCGCGTCGACCGTCGCCGGCTCGTCGTCATACGGGCCCAGATGCATGCACTGCACGCAGAGGCCCTCCTCGAGCTCCATGAACTCCGCGCTCGAGAAGTCCTGCTTCTTCTTGCGCGTGGCCTCCGCCACCGCCCAGTCGAACTCCTCGCGCGTGACGAAGTCTGGAAGCCGGATGCAGCTGATCCACTGGAAGTCCTGCTTGCGGGTGTAATCCACGCCCGCGACGCCGTCCTGCCACCAGAATCCCTCGAGCGGCGGCACCACGTATTCGAAGTACCCGTCGATGGCATGCCCCGCCTTGGGCGACATCTTGATGGTGAATGCGATGCCGTAGAGCACGCTCATGGCCGCCTGGTACGCACCATCCTCCTGGTTTGGGTCGCCGCTTCCGCGCACGGCCACGAAGCGCATGGCCGGCACCTGCACGATGGACGGCTTCTTGGGCGGCAGGTAGAACTCCTTGTATTCCTTCTTGTAGTCGAACGGCATGCGATCATCCCCTTTCCAGCGGCATGAGCAGGCTCCGGTAGATCGCCTCATCTTGCACGAGAAACACGTTGAACACAACCGTCATCTTGGACGAGCGGTCATCGAGCCAGTCGCGCACGGTATCGACGGCGATGCGCGCGGCCTCGCGCTGCGGGAAGCCGAACACGCCCGTGGAGATGCAGCAGAAGGCGATCGACTCCAGCCCCAGCGCATCGGCGGCATCGAGGCAGCTCAGGTAGCACTGCGCCAGCTGCGCGCGATGCAGCGGAGAAGGGAGCCCGTTCGCGATGGGGCCAACCGTATGGATCACATAGCGCGACGGCAGGTTGAAGGCGGGCGTGACCTTGGCAGCCCCCGTGGGCTCATCGTGGCCCTGTTTTGCCATAAGGTCCGCGCAGGCCAAGCGCAGCTGCACGCCCGCAAAGGTATGGATGGCGTTATCGATGCAGGCGTGCCCGGGTTGCCAGCAGCCGAGCATCTGGTTGTTTGCCGCGTTCACGATGGCATCGGTCGCAAGCGTGGTGATGTCGCCGCGCCAGATGCGCAGGCGCGGATCGACCGCCAGGGACGGAAGATCCTCCACGCGCACGATGCCCTTCTCGGCGATCATGCCCTGCAGCAGCTCGTCCTGCAGCGCGAGCAGGTCGTCACCCGCAGGCACGGGCTCGCGCGTGTTCACGAGCGCGCGAAACGTGGAGAAGAGCTCGTCTGCCGATGCACCGGCATCGAGCCTCGCCCGCATGCCGCGCTCCTCGGCAAGCATCGGAATCAGGGCGAGCAGCAGCTCGCGTTTGCGCTCGTCGGTCATCGTTGCACCTCCAGAAGGTCGTCGAGCACCGCATCGATGTCGCCGTCGATGAGGATCGAGCGGCCGAGGATCTCGCGCGGCGCCACCGCCTCGCCATAGTTCACGCACGCGTAGGTCGCGAGCGGGTTGGCAGCCGTCATCTGCCAGAACGGGTACTTGATGATGCCCGGCGTGTTGCCGCCCACGCCCAGCTCGAGATAGAGCGTGCGCTTGAGCGACTTCGCGCGCAGGTAGTTCGTGTAGCGTTCCGCCGCCGCCTGCCAGCCCTCGTCCTCGACGAACGTGGCGTCGGCGCGCAGGTTCATGCTCATGGGCTTGCCGCATACGGGGCACATGGGTACGAGCTCGCTCGGCACGCGCATGTCGCGCTGCTCCTCGACCATGCGCTTGACCGTCTCGTAGTTGTCGTAGGTCTTGGCATGGCACGGGACGCTGCACTGCCAGAGGCCGTAGTCGCCCTGCGTGTAGAAGAGCCGCTCCTTGGGGAATCCCGCGAGCTGGAACTGATGGTCCACGTTGGTGGTGATCACGAAGAAGTCCTTATCCGCAAGCAGGCGCAGCAGCTTGGGATAGGTGTCCTTGGGCGCCGGCGTATAGCGGTTGCACCAGATGTTGCGGCTCCAGTACGCCCACCGCTCCTCGGGCGTGGCAAACGGGTAGAAGCCGCCCGAATACATATCGTGGAAGCCGTAGCGCGCCTCGAAGTCCGCGAAGGTGCGCTCGAAGCGCTCGCCCGCATAGGTGAAGCCGGCACTGGTGGAAAGCCCTGCGCCAGCACCCACGACGATTGCCTCCGCCTCTGCGAGGGCATCGGCCAAACGCTTGATCATCGCTTTCGCCGTCATCATCTCCCCCGTCCGCGGGACGTTTCGTCGCCCGCACTCGAGTTGTCCGCTATCACGATGGTATGGCTGTAGTGCCCATGCGGGAAGGTGCCCCACTCGCGCTGCACATACAGGAAGAACCAGAGCACGCCCAGCGGAACGGCGAGCGAGACGGCCCCGCCCACGATCCGCAGCCAGAGCTCGACATGCTCCGCAAAGAGGATCACGGCGAAGACGCCCACGAACTGGACCCCGATGAAGATCGCGAAGGGCTCGACCGCATAGAGCAGGACGTTCCTACCCAGAAGCTGCATGAAGGACGCCGTCTTGATGGCATGCTCGTCCATCGTCCGCAGCTTGAGGATCGCCTGCCCGAAGGTACGCCCTCCCATAGCACGTGGAAGAGCGGCGAAGTAGAGCACGAAGAGGCCGATGCCGGCGGCCAGCCTATAGTTCGCATCCCAATCGAGCAGCAGATACGTCATTGCGACGACGATCGCCGAGAAGAGCATCATGTCGATAGCCAACGCGAAGATCTTGCGCGACAGCGTGGCGTTCTCGCCCTTCTCGTACGAGATGCGGTCGATCTCGTCGCGCGAAGGCAGGAAATGCATGGCTATCGGCGCGAGCGCGTACCCGAGAGCCGCGCCGAGCGTGTTGTTGATGAGGTCGTCCATCTCGGTGAAGCGGTACGGATGCGGGTAGATGCCGTAGAGGCCGCTGAGCTGCGTCAACTCGAAGAACAGGCTCACGCAGAGGCCGATGGCGACCGTCTTGCCGAAGCTCAGGCGGAAGTAATAGCGCAGGTAGAAGCCGAGCGGCACGAGCATGGCGATGTTCGCGACGGCCTGGAACATATCGGCGCAGGTCAGGAACCGCTTCCATGCATCCAAGTTGGCAAAGGAGGACGGATCGGCAGGCGAGAGGCCCGATTCGATCATCGCCTTGTAGAGGTCGCGGAACGGGATCCACCCGATGGGATGCGGCGCCATCTGCGCGACCGCCTCGGGGTCGGGCAGCGGCAGCACCGTGAGCAGGTACGCGCACATGCAGTAGAGGATGAACGAGTAGACCACCATGACGCGCATGACGGCGATGCCGCCGTAGCGCCGATAGTTCACGATGACGAACGGCAGCGTGAAGATCAGCGCGACGAGCGGAAACGCGATGATCGCCCCGAAGATCGGCTCGATGTAATAGCCCAGCATGCCCATGACGCCTAGCCACCTTCCACAGGGGATACGCCGCGTGAGTCGCCCGCCTCGTACCAGGCGATCAGGTAATCGACGACGAGGCCGTACGATTTGACGCCCTGCTCCTGCCCGAAGCTGCGCAGGTAGCTGTCGTTCACCGCGGTGCCCACATCCTCGAACGGGCCCTCGTAGCGGTCGTAATGCTCGCGCGTGGCGGCGCGGTCGGCAAAGACGAGCGCCGCGCCGTCATAGAGCTCCGTCGCTGCCACCTCGTCGAGCACCTGCTGCGCACGGTCGCGATCGGCCGCGGCGAGCGCGTTCAGGCAGTAGGCGAAGGCGTTGTAGTAGCCCGAGTAGGCCAGGCGCGCATCGTCGCTCGACGCGCACGCGAGGAACGCCGCGAAGTTGGCCTCGCGCTCGTCGGCGAGGCCCAGGCGGTGCGCCGCCTCATGGCACATGATGAAGGGCTGGTCGGCATCGGCGGTATCGAGCGGCACGCCCGACTCGCCCGTGGGTGCCCAGAAGATGCCGGTGTGGCCGCTGTAGAGCAGCGGCGGCCCCCACACGAGCAGGGCCTTCACGGGAAGCTCGGGCCCTTGGAAGATCTCGTAGCGCTGGCCGAGCTCCGCATACGACGTGCCCGCGATGCGCGCGAGCTCGAAGAAGTCCTGGCGGATGAGGGTGCCGTCCGCATCGCGCGGCACCTGCGGCGCCAAACGCGCGGCCTCCTCGAGGTAGTGCTGCGTGGCTGCGGCGAGCTCCTCGACCGAGCTCTCGTGCGTCTCGAGGCCGATCTCGCTCGCCAGCGGCGGCGCGTAGTGGTTGAGCGCCCAACCCGCCGTGAACGAGAACGCCGACCACGCCACCACGAGCGCTACGAGCGAGAACCAGAGCGCGATGCCCTGCCGCTTGCGGATGCAGCGCACGAGCACCGCGATCGCGACGATGATCAGCACGAGCGCGCCCGTATCCCAGAGCGCGAACGGCGCGATGGCCATGATGTGCGCGAGCAGGGAAATCCATGCCCGTGAGAAGCTGCGATATGCGGGGAAGAACGCACCGCCGGAGTGCGCGAACAGCTGCATGAGCACGGGGCATGCGACGAGCATAACGCCCGCGAGCGCAAAGCATATGCGTGTTGCACGTCTCGTCTTGTCCATGTGTCCTCATCCTGCGCGGTCGATCTTCTCGATTGTACCGCGGGGATGCGTTCAGCCGCGCACGCGCTCGAGCAGCTCCTCGATGATGGCGTTGACCTCGTCGGGCTTGTCGGTATTGGAGTTGTGCCCCGCGCCTGCGATCCAACGCAGGTCGAGCCCGTCGCCTGCCGCCCACGTGCGGTTGAAGGGCTTCACGTCTCCCGCGTGGTCCTTCTCGCCGCAGATGAGGATGGCCGGGCAGTCGATCGCATAAGGGCGCTCCGCCTCGACGGCGTCCGCCAGCAGCTTGTAGCCGAAGGCGGCAAGGTCCACATACTCCTGCTTCGTATAGCCGTCCATGAACGCGCGCATGAGCGCCTTGCCGTACTCGCTCTCCGCGGTGCCGCCCGTGCCCAGCGACTTGAGCATGCCCCAGGGAATCGCCTGGTACATGCCCTTGGTGTGGCGCAGCGCCTTGACCTCCCACGTGGGATAGTAGCGGCGTTTGAGCGGAGCCGAGTCGATCGAGACGAACCCTCCTGTCTCGCCGGGATAGAGGTCGATGAAGGCCTGCGAGACGTAGCCGCCCATCGACTGACCCACAAGCACGGGTCGCGAGACGCCCTCCGTCTCGAGGATCGCATGAAGCCAGCGCGCGAAATCGTCCATCGCGAAGTCGAGTGCGAACGGGCGCGACTCCCCGTGCGCGGGAGGATCCCATGCGAGGCAGTTGGCGCAAGGCTCGAAGTGCTCGAGCTGCTTCTCGAAGAGGCGGTGGTCGGCGGTGAGCCCAGGCAGGAACACCAGCCAGGGCAAGGTATCGTCAACGCAATCGCTTACCCAGTAGACGATCGTTCCGTTAGGCGTATCGAACGTGCGGCGGCGCATGGGCACCTCCTCCATGGGCGGATTTGCACCATGATACGGCGCGGATGCGATCAAACGACCTGCTCCATCGGCGAATCCGCCGAGAGGCGCCTCCAGCAGATGAGCGCGAGCACGAGGATGGGAATCGCGCTAACAAGACCCAGAGGAGAGGGCCCGAAGACCGTGGCGCCTGTCGTGCAGAATACGGATCCCAGGTTGGCGACGGCGTTGATAGCGCCATGCGCTATAGCGCAGGACCACACGCTGGCGGTCTTAAGGCGCAGCCAGGCGAGCAGGCATCCAAGAGCCGTGCAGGCAAGGATCATGGTGAGGATGCCTGCGAAGGGATGCCCCGGATACCCCGTGCCGTAGTTATGCCCCATCGCGATGATCGGCGCGTGCCAAAGACCCCAGATGATGCCGCTGACCAGCACCGCCATGCGCTGCGGCATGGTCTCGCAAAGCGTGGGGAAGAGCATGCCGCGCCAGCCGACCTCTTCGCCGAAGGCGGGAATCGAGTTGATGAGCGGAGCGTAGGTAAGGGCAGATACGAACGAGCCCGCAAGCATGATGCCAAGCTGGTCTTCGGGAATGCCTGCCTGGCGAAGCGTCCCCCTGAGCGCCGTCATGTCCGTATCGAAGAGCTGCGGGAACACGAGGAAGAACAACGCTGCACCCGCAATCGACAAGACCGCAGGCAGAAGCCACGCCATTGCATAGAAGCGCCCGTTGCCGCGGATGCGGGGTTTGAATGCGAGGTCGATGCGGTCCTTCTCGGGAACCGCAGCGTTCGCGACCAGCGCGGCTATCAGTGGGAAGAACATCGAGATTGCGATAAGGCCGAGCATAGTCGCCGACGAGGCTTCGCCGTTTTCAAATGTCCCCAAGACGATGCCCGCGGGGATCCAAATGCCCCAGCTGAGCCCGAATGTGACGGCAAGGTAGATGGCAAGTCGCTTTTTCATCGTTTACTCCTTTACACGAATTGCTCTAGCTGTTATAGTACACATAGAACAGATTGGAGTGCAAGATGCTTCTCGACATCGATCTCGCATCACAGGAGCCGATCTTCAAGCAGATCCGCAGCCAGATCGTCTCGGCCATCGCCACGGGAGAGCTCTCCCCCGGCGACCCCCTCCCCAGCGTGCGCTCGCTCGCAGGCGACCTGGGCGTGAACATGCACACCGTCAACAAGGCCTATGCGGTCCTGCGCGACGAAGGGTACGTGGTCATGCGTGGCAGATCCGGTGCGGTGATCGCAGACACCGCGCGAAGCATGTCGTCCGCCCTGGCGCAGGAGCGGCGGGACGTCATCTCATCCGAGCTCTCGCGCCTCGCGCTCGAGTTCCGCGCACAGGGTGGCACGCGCGAGGAGTTTCTCGCGCTCGCATCCACCGAAGCCAGTTCCGTCTTCTCCACCATCAAGGAAGGCGATTCCAAATGACCATCATCATGTTGAGCATCATCGCGACCGTCGCGCTCGCGGGCATCATCGTGGCCATCACGCCGTACATCATGCCGCCCACGGAATGCTTCACCGTCACCGTGCCGCCCTCGGCCAAGCAAGATCCGCGCGTGAAGGCGCTGTTCCGCACGCACACGATCATCGTGTCCGTGCTCACCGTCATCGGCATGGCGGCGATGGCCCTTCTGCTCCCGCAGGCAGACGACGTTTCGGCTACTGCCGTCATGTTCTTCTCCACGCTCGCACCCGTGCTCGCATCCTTCGCGTTCATGCTCTATGCGCGCAAGCAGGTGCAGGCACTCAAGCAGGCCGAGGGATGGGCGGCAACCGAGTCGCGCTCTGCAGCGTTCGTCTCCGACGATTCCATCCCCCAGCCCATCCCCTTGGCCTGGGAGCTGCTGCATGTGGTCGTGGTTGCCGCGCTGGTTGGATTCGCGCTGCTCGCCTACGACCGCCTGCCCGATCAGATTCCCATGCATGCCGGTTGGGACGGCACGGTGAACTCCTATGCCGACAAGACCATCGGCACGGTGATGTTCCCCGCTATGATCGCCGCCTTCATGGGCATTACGCTGGCCCTTGCGCACTGGATGATCCTGCGCTCCAAGCGCCCGATCGATCCCGCGGCGCCTGCAACCTCGGCGCTCGCCTACGGTGAGTTCGCCCGCGCTCAGAGCATCGGCCTGCTCGTCGGAGGCCTCGTGCTCGACGTCACCATCGGGGTTTCGTTCTTCCTCTCCTCCGCGGGGATCATCCCGCTGGGGATGGCAGGCGCCATCACCACCGTGGGCGCGCTCATCTTCGCCGGCATCATGGTCTTCGTGTCGGTGAGGTACGGGCAGGCCGGCAGCCGCGCGGCAGCCGAGATGCGCACGACCGACGGCATCTCGCGCGACGACGACGCATTCTGGAAGCTCGGCGTGTTCTACTTCAACCCCGACGACCCGAGCTTCTCCGTACCCAAGCGCTTCGGCAGCGGGTGGACCATCAACTGCGCCAACCCCAAGGCATGGGCGCTCATAGCCGGCATCATCCTCATCAGCGTCGCCTTCTCGGTTATCTCGCTCAAGATCGCCGGATAATGGCGCATGCCGGCTTGCCCCGTTCGCGATCGGTAGACCTCCGCTCGCAGGAGTCAGTACCTGAACTCGGGATGCACGCGCAGGAAATTTCTGATGAGCGGCATCTCGAACATGACCATTCCCACACGCGG
>CAMOLV010000055.1 GCA_946619045.1 uncultured Coriobacteriales bacterium
AGATTCCCAGATAGCGCTTCCAGAACGCAGGGCTCGTGAGATACGGCCTCTCGGACTTCCACTGCTCGCGCACCTCGCGGCCGCGCACGCGATAGTCCACCATGAGCGTGGCATAGCGGGAACGCAGCTCGCGCCACCTCAGCCGGTCGAGCTTGCGGATATTGCCCTTGGTCGCATCCATGTTGAGCGCGACGAGCGTGTCGCGCGCGGCGGTGGCGCTCGGAGGATACGCACCGCGGCAATAGTAGATGGCGGCGGGTTCGTGGATGAGGAGCCTGTCGGGAAGCATATGGCGGTCGTGCGGGATCTGCTCGACGAGCTTCTCGATGAGCGGGCGCTCGAGGAACTCGCCGAAGTAGCGCATATCGGGTTCGATCTGCGACATGATCTCCTGGTCGAGCTCCTCGACGGGAACGAGGGGCTCATTGCGCTTGCGGTTCTCCATGAAGATCTTCTCGCCGCTCGTCGTCGCGAGGAACTCGGGGCCCTTCATGTAGTCCTCGAATCCCTGGAGCATGAGGTCGCAGAACCAGTAGTTCATCGAGCGGAGGTAGATGTTGAAGGTGCGCGAGAAGCGCAGCACGAACTGGTTCTCGAACGGGAGGTCGTCCGCGGCGTTCATGATGAGGAAGTTACGGATGTACTGGTATCCGTCGACAGAGGCGGATGCGCGGCCGGCGAACTGCTCGTGCCAGACGCAGATGCCCGACATGGCCATGTAGGTGGGCTGGTTGCGCATGCCGAACTCGACATCGTCGCAGCGGACGAAGAGCGGAAGCGCCAGGCCGTTCTCTCGGATCGCAGAGACCGGGATGCACGAGTACCACCACGCGCCGTACGCGCGCTTGACCTCGACATCGATGGATTCGTTGCGCGCGAGGTCGGCGACGGTATCGACCGAGAGGTTGGGCTTCACGCGATCGTAGGTGCCGTCCATCTTGACGAAGGCGACATCCTCGAACTGGACGTTGGGGCGCTCGATGTTGAGCATCGCGCCGTTGAGGAAGGCGTTCTCGTAGGCGCTGTTGCGCAGGGCGAGCACGCCAAGCGTGCGGAAGATGGACTCGGGAAGGATGCGGACATCGTCGTCCATGAGGAGGATATGGGTGGCGCCGCGGTCGACGGCCTCGATCATGCCGCGCGAGAAGCCGCCGGCACCTCCGCTGTTGTCGTTCCCCATGACGGTGACGCCGTCTCCCGAAAGCGCCTCGGCGTCTAGGGTGCGGCCGTTGTCGACCACGAGCATCTCGAAGCGGTCGGCGACGGAATCCTCGCCGGTGAGCAGCGCCTTGCGCACGTTCTCGATATTGGCGGTGATGTAGTGCTCCTTCTTGAAGGTCGTCGTCGAGAGGAGCAGGTGGACATCGCGGACCTCGTCGTCGTAGACCTTCGCGAAATACGAGGCCCTCGAAATCTGGCAGGAGCCCTTGGGGAAGATCTCGAAGCCCACGATGAGGCATCCCTGGGCTGCGGGAAGCGGGATATCGAACGATTCGACGGTCGCGCTGGGCCCGACCGAGAGGATGGGCTGCTCGGAACGGCGCGCTGCGACGGCATCCTCGAAGATGGAGGTGAGGTAGATGTCGCAGCCGTCGCCGGAGAGCTCGATATGCAGGTACGGGTCGACCACGGCCGTGTAGCGGCGCCACTTGGCGATGGGAAGCCCGTTGATGAACGTGGCGAAATCGGTGGGTCCCAAGAGCCCGAGCCTGCCGGTTGCGGCATCGTAGACGGGCGCGGCCTGCGCGCTCCGGTAGAAGAGCTCGGGATAGTCAGCCGCGAACTCGGGCGGCTCGAGGAGCAGGTGCGCAAGCGTGTAGTCTCTCATGGTGACTTCCTCGCTATTTTCGGTAATGTTTGTAGGCCTCGCACACCTCGGTGCAGGGACCGAGCATCTTGAGATCGCCCTTCTCGATCCAGGCGACGCGATCGCACATGCGCTCGACCAGGTCGATGGAGTGGCTCACCAGAAGCACGGTCACGTTGTCGTTCTCGATAAGCTCGTTGATACGCTTCTCGCATTTCCGCTGGAAGAGGAAATCGCCCACCGAGAGCGTCTCATCGACGATGAGGACATCGGGCTCGGTGATGGTGGCGATGGCGAACGCGATGCGCGCCACCATGCCGCTCGAATAGTTCTTGAGCGGCATGTCCATGAAGTCGCGCAGCTCCGCGAAGTCCACGATGTCATCGAAGTGCTCGTCGATGAACTCCTTGCGGTAGCCGAGCAGGGCGCCGTTGAGATAGATGTTCTCGCGTGCGGTGAGCTCGGGGTCGAAGCCGGCGCCCAACTCGATGAGAGGGGCGATGGTGCCGCGCACGGTGCATGTCCCGTCGGAAGGCTCGAGCACTCCCGCGATGATCTTGAGCATGGTGGATTTGCCCGAGCCGTTGGTTCCCACAAGGCCGAACGCCTCGCCGCGCTTGACGTTGAACGAGATGTTCTTGAGGGCGCGGAACTCCTTGAAGCGCAGCTCGTGCCTCATGAGCGCGATGAAGTACTCCTTGAGCGAGTTGAAGCGCTCGGAGGCGATGTTGAAGATCATCGTCACGTTGTCGGCCACGATGATCGGCTCGCGGTTCTTGTAATCCTCGGTCTGGATCTTCTCGCCCATAAGCACCTCCTTCGCCTAGATGAAGAGGATGAACTTGCTCTCGTGCCTGCGGAAGACAAGGTAGCCGATCGCGAGCATGGCGACGGCGAACCCGGCGCACCCGAGCGTGAGCTCGATGCTGGGCGCCTGGCGCATGAGCAGCGCATCGCGCAGGTACGTGATGTAGAGGTACATGGGGTTGAAGCGCTCGAGCGACTGGAGCCACTCGGGGAGGATCTTGATCGAGTAGAACATGGGCGTGAGGTACGTCCACGCGGTGAGGAAGACGCTCCAGAGATGGATGACGTCGCGGAAGAAGACCGCGGCGCAGGAGAGCAGCAGCGAGAGCCCGATGCAGAACACGGCGAGCATGAACACGCCGGGGATGACGTAGAGCGCATAAAGCGACGGGGCGAACTGGAAGAAGATCATGACCGCGATGACCGCGACCAGTGAGAACACGTAGTTCACGACCGAGAAGAGCACCTTCTGGACTGGGAAGACCCAGCGGTTGATCTTGACCTTCTTGAGCAGCGACGACGCCTCGATGATCGACATGAGGCCCCTGGACGTGGAATCGGACATGAGCGCGAACGCGGTGTTGCCGATGATGATGTAGAGGGGGAAGTTGGGGATGGAGTCATCCGCGCGACCCATGAGGCGCGTGAAGACGGCGGCCATGATGATCATCATCATGAGCGGGTTCAGGACGCTCCACGCCACACCAAGAACGCTGCGGCGGTATTTGAGCTTGAAATCCTTGGTGACGAGCTGGCGTAGGATGAACCCGTCCCGCTGACCCTCGGGATACCAGGCGTCCTTACCGGAAATCGTCTTTCGTGAGATGGCCGTTGCTTTATCTGCAGTGCGTTCGGGCTCCAACATACCTCCATTAAGACCGCCAGGGTCTCATATCTACAGAGAGAATCCTACCATAGCAGCGACCGCACGGTCAGCGAGCCACGACGTTCTCGAGAGACACTCCATCCAAGTACGAGACGAGGTTGGAGCGGCAGATGGCGACCACATTGTCGGTCGTAGCCTGGAGGTGCCAGAACCCTGCGACATGCGGGGTGATAAGGGCGTTCGGCATGCCCCAGAGCGGATGGTCAGCCGGAAGGGGCTCAGGCGACGTGACATCGAGCGCCGCGCCGGCAAGATGCCCGCTCGCGAGGGATGCGGCAAGGTCGTCGGAATCAACAAGGTCTCCCCTGCCGGCGTTCACGAAGAAGGCGCCGTCCTTCATGGCCGAGAAGAACGCGGCGTCCGCAAGGCCGCGCGTTTCCGGAGAGCTCGGCAGAACGCAGGCGACGACATCGAAACCGCCGAGGATGCCGGGAACGCTCTCGATCGGATATACGCCTTCGAAGGGGGCCGGGCAATGCCCGGTGTTCCTTCTGACGCCGAAGACATGGGCGCCAAGGACCGTGGCGAGGCGCGCGAACGAGCTGCCGATATCCCCCGTTCCCAGCACGAGGATCTTCGAGCCGACCAGCGTCTCGACGGAGCCCTCGTCCATCCATAGGCCTGAGCGCTGGTTGTCGCGATACAGATGCAGTTTTTTCATAAGGCAGAGCAGAGACGCGAGCATATGCTCCGAGACGGCTTGCCCGTACGCGCCGGTCGCATTGGTGAGCAGCGTATGCGGTGAAAGCCTTCCCTCCGCAAGGTAATGGTCGTATCCCGCGGAAGAGGTTTGGAGCCACTCGAGAGACGCTGGCGCATGGAGCAGGTGCGCTGGAATATTGCCGATTATGACCGACGTCCCCGCGATATCGCACGCCATCACGTCATGCTCGCGGATGAACGATGCGCAACCTCCCGCATCTTCGATGAGCTTGGAGAAATCCTCCTTCTGCTCCTCGTCGAGGGGCAACGTGACGAGAACCCGTTTGCCCGAGAGCCGTCCCATCGGCATGGCAGCCTACTCCCTCACGCCGTACATGTGGTTGACGACGAGCCTGCGCGCGGTCTCTGCGCCGAAGAGTTTAGCAACCTGGTCGACGGCGGGGCCTCCGCGCGATACAAGCTCTTCCGCAAAGGAGCGAACCTTCTCGGCCTTCGCAACGCTGTCGCACGGAGGGAGCGAGTCCGCCTTCGAGACGAACGACGTGAATGCCTCGCGCGAGACCTCGTTGAAGCGCCTTGTGCAGCCGATGCCGCGCTTGCCCAGCGAGACCGGCATGATCAAGGCATCGTACCAGCGGGGTGTCGAGTCCTTGTCGGGAAGACCGGCAGCATGGCTCTTCACCACGCGGAGCATGTTGAGAAGCTCATCGGAGCAGGGCTCGAGCTGGGTATCGTAGTACTCGATGAGCTGCGTCTCGAGCGCAGCAACGCCCACCCAATCGATGTTGAACAACGGGAGGTCCTTTTCGGTCGCCGCGAGCACCACGGTCTCCATCCTCATGAGGCCGAGCATGGCCTTCATGCGCATGACGCAAAGGTGCCCGAGGCCGGCCACGGCATATGCCTCGGTGTCGAACGCCATGCCGTTCTTCTCGAGATGAGCATCATCGCCCAAGTCGAGTTCCGCAAGCTCGTGATCCCGTTTTAGAACTTCGATTGCCATGCAACCGAGATCTTCATGCTTTTGCATGCTGCCACTCCTCGCATCTGTATCCTGACCGCTCCTCAAGCAGGATAGCGCAATTCTAGAACAGCATCCCCTTGAAGCAGACCATGGGACGGTTGCGATCGTAGTCCCAGCTGTGGTGAGCATCGCCGCGGCAGAAGCGCGCATGCCCGCAGCTGCGGCATTCTGCATTCAAGTCCGAAAGGTCGTGCCTGAACAGCTCGAAGCGCTCCTCCCATACATCGCGGAGGCGATCCCGTCTGATGTTTCCCTGGATGGTCTCGGGCCTGCGTTCGATGTCGAGGCACGCCCCGATGTCGCCGTTCGCCATGATGCTCGCCGTATAGACGCCTGCATTGCAGAGCCAGTACCACTCGCGTACCTCGGCCTCGTATTCGAGACCCAGATAATGGCTGCACCCATACTCGAGGGGATACCCCATCTGGCGCTTGGAACGGATGAACTCGAAGAGCGTCCGATAGTCGTCCTGCGTGAGCATAAGGTCGGGCCTGAGAAGGGCCCGCCCGATGGGCTCGAGGTTGATGACGCGCCAGGAATCGATGTCGATCCCGTCCATGATCTCGAACAGCTCGTCAAGCTGCCCGATATTGCCATGGTTCACGACGGTGGTGACTTGGATCGCCTTGAACGCGCCGACTTCGATGAGGTTCCGGATACCGGCCATTGCGCGGTCGTAGCCGCCTTTGAGCCCGCGCAGCGTATCATGCGTATCGCGCAGCCCGTCGATCGAGACGGAGATGGTGCCCATGCCCGCATCGGCCAGCCTTTGCGCCACGGCGGGCGTGATGAGCGTGGCATTGCTCGTCATGCCCCATCTGAAGCCCTGCTCGTGGGCGTATCCTACGATCTCGAAGAAATCGCGGTTCAGAAGCGGCTCTCCTCCGGTGATGCAGAGCTGCATCCTGGAGATGTCGAAATCGGCCTTGACCTCGTCGATGATGCGAAGCCACTCATCGCGCGAGAGCTCGTCTCCGCGTTCGGCGGTGCATGAGCTGCCGCAGTGGAAGCACCGCTCGTTGCATTGGAGCGTCAACTCGAGGAATAGTTTGCGGAGCTCGGGTTCCCTGTAGAGTTTGCGCGTATAGTCCGCGAGCATCCCCAGATGTTCGGTCTTGACGTCTGCGAGACTCATGATCATCCGGTGAAGGGGGGTCCGTACACGGTTTCGGGTTCATTCTCGGAAGCATCGAAGTCCTCCGGCGGCCCATATACGCCCACGAGCTCGTTTGCATCGGGGTCGAAGTCCTCAGGGGGGCCGTATACGTCCACGAGCTCGTTCGCGTCGGGGTCGAAGTCCTCAGGGGGACCGTAAACCACCTCGGGCTCGTTATCATCGGGATCGTATTCGGGAGGAGGACCGTACACGGACTCCGGCCTGTTGCAGCTCGGCATGAAGGACGTGGTGAGCCCGAGCGCCGCAAGGATCCCGGCAGCGGTGAAGCTTCTGCGCGTGAGTTTCTTCATGGCGTCACCTCCAAAGCAAGGCCTCCAGATGATAGTTTAGGCTAAAACAGCAAGAGCCCGATTAGCCTAAGGGCTACTTTCGGCGAACCATCTCCCAAAAACGGATGGAAAGGCCGGCGCGATGCGTCGTTCCATCCTTGATGCCCTTGATCTTCGACCAGTGGCAGTACACGGTGAGGATCTGGAACACCACCGACACGAACGCGAACTCCGGGTGGCCCGTCGCAAGCATGGCGACCGCATAGAACCCCATCGACACGACGGCCGCGACGCTCAGGTAGCCGGAGACGACGATCGCCGAGACGCCGACGACGCCGGCGATAATGCCCCAGAACGGGTTCATGAGGATGATCGTAGAGGCGATGGTCGTGACGCCCTTGCCGCCCTTGAAGCGGTGCCAGAACGGAAACACATGGCCGAGCGTCGCCCCGAGACCGGCCCATGCGGTGGAGAGGCTCTCGAGTTGAGGGAAGACGGCGCGGGAGATGAGCACCGCCGCGACGGTCTTCATGATATCGCCGGCAAGCACGGCAAGCGCAGCCGGCTTGCCGAGATGGCGGCCTATGTTCGCCATACCGGGATTGCCGTCGCCGATGGAGAAAGCGGATTCATGGCCGAGCACGCGAGCCACCAGCTCGGCGGTGAGAAACGATCCGAATGCATAGCCGATGAGAATGCAGCCGATGCGTTCCATTTGACCCCCTTCCCCCACTGCAAGCTTAACAGAACGGCGGAAATGTAAGGCTCTAAGGTATCGTTTACCAGATAAACGGAATCATGCGGAATCGAACACGATTCTTATAGTCGCCATACCCCTCGAGCTCGCGCTCGAGAACCTCCTCCTCGTTGGCGATGCGCCGGGAGATGATCGGGATGTACGCGAGCATGATGGCGAGCGATATGGGGGCATCGAGCACGAGCGGCATGCTCAGGAAGAGCACGATGGTCGCGGCATACATGGGATGGCGCACGATGCCGTAGAGGCCCGTGTCGACGACGTGCTGGCCCTCGCTGACCCTCACGGTGCGCGAGAGGTACTCGTTCTCGCGCAGCACCTCCGCGAACAGCGCGTAGCCTATGAGAAAGAGGACGATGCCCATCCGCTCGACCCATGCGGGAAACGAGGTCCAACCGAAGCGGTACGTCAACCCGGCGACGATGAAGGCCGCGATGAACATGATGCCGCTCGCCGCGATGACGCCTTTCTGCTCGGCCTGCTCCTCCCTCGCCTCGAGCCTGCGACGCAGCAGATCGGGCTTCACGGCCATCATCACGATGCCTGCGAGCAGCATGGGGACGAAGAGGACGATCATGAAGACGATGCCCGCCCTATAGGAGAACGATCCCGCAGGAAGAAAGAGAAGCGCTCCGACGAGAACGACGCCGGCAGCGAATTTGGCGAAGGCGCTTCGTGCGAGCTGGGCATCCATCGCAATCCCCCCTATACGAAAACAGGTCATCGGGTACATCCGATGACCTGCGAGAAATCTGGCTCCCCCGGCTGGATTTGAACCAGCGACACACGGATTAACAGTCCGCCGC
>CAMOLV010000056.1 GCA_946619045.1 uncultured Coriobacteriales bacterium
GCCTCCCACCAGCTGCCGAGCGGCGCGTTGAACGTCTCCTCGGTGCCGTCGTTCAGATGCAGCGTCATGGGATGCTCCCAGGCGTTTGCCTCGGACGGGCTCAGGATGTAGCCCTTGGTGCCCTCGATCAGCACGAAGCTCGGCGCCGCGCAGTCCTTGGCGCCTATGGCCACGGCTTTGAAGCCGTCGTAGTCCATCGTCATGATGCCGCTCGTGTCGATGCCGCGCACCATGTTGGCGTGGTAGCTCGAGCGGAGCGGCTCGCCGAAGAGTCCCACGAGCGACGCCACGCAGTACACGTTGATGTCCATGAGCGACCCGCCCGCGAACTTGGGGTCGAACGTCTGCATGAGCTCTCCCGCCATGAAGCGGTCGTAGCGGCTCGAATAGCGGTTGAACACCGCGGTCGCGAGCTTGACGTCGCCGATGCGCGGGAGCCACTCGTCGCGCACGTGCAGGAAGTTGGGCTGGCGGAAGGCCATCATGCCCTCCCAGAGGAAGAGCCCCAGCTCCTCGGCGTGGTCGGCCATCTCCTGCGCCTCGCGCGCATTGGTCGCGAAGGGCTTCTCGCACACCACATGCTTGCCCGCGTCGAGCGCGGCCATCGTGAGGTCGTGGTGCATGGCGTTGGGCATGGCCACGTAGACGGTATCGATGTCGGGGCAGGCGATGAGCTCGCGGTAGTCGTCGAAGCGCTGCGGGATGCCGAACTCGTCCGCGATCGCGACGACCTTCTCGGGGCTGCGGCCCGACCCGCAGATCGCGACCACGTCGACGCCCCAGCCGGCGATATGCGGCAGCACGAACCGCGCCATCATACCCGTGCCGATGATTCCCAACTTCATGGTCGCTCCTCCCTCTGTCATACTTGTTGGCAACATTCTCGCATGGAGGTGAGCCATGAAGACCCCACTTCGCTACCAGGTGACGCATTTCGACTGCGGAACGGCGACCTTCATCAACGCGCTCATGTACCTGTTCGAACGCGACGAGATCCCGCAGGAGGTCGTGGAGTACGTGACCATGGTCACCGGCGACCGCAACCTCGGCTTGGGCGGCGGGCACGGCGGAACCTCCGCCAAGGCGTGCTCGTTCCTCGCCGCATGGTGCAACGACTACGTGGCCGAGCGGAGCAGCATGCCCATCCGCTGCCAGGCGCTCGAGGGTCCCGAGGAGGTCTCGGTGAACGAGGGCTCCGCGCTGGTCGAGGGCATCGCAAGCGGTGCCGTCGCGATGACCGAATGCTGCCTCGGAGCCGACCACTACGTGCTCATCACCGGCATCGACGAGAAGTTCGTCTACCTGTGGGATCCCTACTACGACACCTGGCCGCTCCATGAGCTCGACGCGCCCGTGGTGGGCGTGCGGATGGACTGGGACCACCCGCACGAGTACAACCGCGTGGTCGAGCGCTGGGTGCTCGAGGAGCCTGCGGGCACGCCGTACTCGCTCGAGGCCAAGTGCGGCCGCGATGCGGTGCTCGTCTGGCGCACGGACGGTGTTGCGTGATGCGCCGCCGGGGGCTGCTCATATCCGCGATCGCGCTGGTAGCGGTGCTTGCCGTGGCGTTCGTGGGCTATAACGTGCTGGGCCAGCATATGCGCGGAGATGACCCCGCGGCATCGGCAGAGACGGTCGAACCCGAGCCCGAGGTCGCCGGCCCCGACGCCGGTGCGGCATCCGAGGAAGCCGCACCGCAGCTCGCCGACTTCGACGCGACCGTCTACACCCTCGACGGCGAGCCCGTCTCGCTCACGCAGATCGCCGACGGAAAGCCGATCGTGCTCAACTTCTGGGCAACGTGGTGCCCGTATTGCGTCCAGGAGATGCCCGATTATCTGGAGATCTACCGCGAGTACGGCGACCGCGTGTCGTTCGCGTTCATCGATGCCACCGACGGCCGGCGCGAGACGGTCGAGATCGCGTCGAAGTGGCTCGACGACAATGGCTTCGCCGAGCTGCCCGGCTATTACGACACCGACTACTCGGCGA
This sequence comes from uncultured Coriobacteriales bacterium, assembly GCA_946619045.1. Taxonomy (GTDB): domain Bacteria; phylum Actinomycetota; class Coriobacteriia; order Coriobacteriales; family Atopobiaceae; genus RUG721. The sequence continues at coordinate 1,993 of CAMOLV010000056.1, forward strand.
TCACCACGCTCGGCATCATCTCGTTCCCCACCACCGCGGTCTTCTCGGCTGACGGCGAGCTTGTAGCCGCAGGCACCGGCGCGATCGACCCTGCCGGCATGCGCGCGCTGCTCGACGAGCTGGCCTAGGGGTTGCGATGGACTTCCTGCTCACCTTCCTCGAGGGCATCATCACGTTCGTGTCGCCGTGCATCCTGCCCATGCTGCCCATCTACCTGGCGTACTTCGCGGGCGATGCGGGCGCGGCGGGGGAGCGCGACCTGCGCCGTACCCTCATCTGTGCGGCGGGATTCGTGCTGGGGTTCGGCCTGGTCTTCACCGTGCTCGGAGCCTTCGCAGGTGCGCTGGGCTCTCTGCTGCTGCGCTACCAGCGCGCGGTCGACATCGTCTGCGGTGCCGTGGTGATCGTGCTCGGCCTCAACTACCTGGGCGTCCTCCGCATCGCCGCGCTCGACCGTACCGGAGGCATCGAAACCGCCGTGCGACCGCGCACGTTCCTGACCTCGCTTGCCTTCGGGGCGGTCTTCGGCCTTTCGTGGACGCCGTGCGTGGGCGCGTTCCTCGCGTCCGCGCTCTCGCTTGCCGTGACGTCGGGCAGCCTCGCCGCCGGCATCGCCCTGCTCGCGTGCTATTCGCTGGGCCTCGGCGTGCCGTTCATCATCTCCGCGGTTCTGATCGACCAGCTCGAAGGGGCGTTCACCTGGGTGAAGGCGCACTACGCGATCATCGACCGCGTGTGCGGGGCGCTGCTCGTGGTCGTGGGCGCGCTCATGGCGACCGGCCAGCTCGGCCTCTGGCTGAGGCTCCTCGCGTAGCTGCGTGCACGCGAATCGGACGATTCTGCTCAAAAGGCCGACAATCGCGCTTCCCCGTTCGTGTCATAAGCGAAGCCGGACACGAAGGGGGACAACATGAACACCGCATTCAACCGCCTAGGCAAGGTTCTGACCTGTTTCTTTGCCCTGTTAGCCGCTGGCACGCTTGCAGGCTGCCTCTTCGAGTCCGGCAACGGCGCGCCGTCCGAGGGGCAGAAGGGTGCAGCTCCGGTCGAGTTCGTCTCCTACGATTGCTCGGCCGAAGCAGGGGAGAGCTTCTACTACGTCGAGGGATTCGTCGACTGGAACACCGAGGAATATGCCGCCATCCACGAGGGCGGATTCGTATCCACGCGCGCCAACCCGCTCTCCACGCTCTCGGCCGACGTCGACACCGCCTCCTTCGCCAACCTGCGCCGCATGATCTACGACGGCTATGCCCTCGACGAGATCCCCGCCGGCGCCGTGCGTATCGAGGAACTGCTCAACTACTTCACCTACGGCTACGACGAGCCCGCTGCGGGCGAGCGTTTCGCCATCACGCCGCACCTCGGCCCGTGTCCGTGGAATCCCGAAACCAAGCTCCTCACCTTGGGGTTCTCCACCGCTCGCGAGACCGGTGTCGCCGAGCGAGGCCGCAACCTGGTGTTTTTGATCGACGTATCGGGTTCGATGGACAGCAGTGACAAGCTCGACCTGCTCAAAGACAGCTTCGAGGTGCTCGTCCGCGACCTCACCGAGCGCGACCGCATCTCCATCGTGACCTACGCGAGCGGCGAGGAACTCGTGCTCGAAGGCGCGTCCGGGGCGGACGCGCGCCAGATCATGCGCGCCATCAACCGCCTGCGTGCCGACGGCTCCACCAACGGCGAGCGCGGGCTTGCGATGGCGTACGAGGTGGCCGAGCGCAACTTCATCGACGGCGGCGTCAACCGCATCATCCTGGCATCCGACGGCGACCTCAACGTGGGCATGACCAGCGAGAGTGACCTCAACGACTATGTGAGCGCCAAGCGCGAGACGGGCATCTACCTCAGCGTGCTGGGTTTCGGAACCGGCAACTACAAGGACACCAAGATGGAGACCATCGCCGACAACGGCAACGGCTCCTACCACTACATCGACTGCATCGACGAGGCCGAGCGCGTGTTCGCCGAGAAGCTCTCCGCCAACCTCGTGCCGTTCGCCGACGACGTGAAGGTGCAGGTCGAGTTCAACCCCGCGCTCGTGAAGGGCTACAGGCTCATCGGCTACGAGAACCGCGAGATGGCCGACGAGGACTTCAAGAACGATGCGCGCGATGCCGCCGACATCGGTCCCGGCGCGCAGTTCACCGTGGCCTACGAGGTCGTGCTCGCCGACTCCGCCTTCGACGTTGCCGAGCCCGAGCTGCGCTACTCCGCGCCTGAGGCCGGTGGCGAATATGGCAGCGAGCTCGCGACCGCCACCGTGCGCTACCGCGCCTTCGACGACGGCCAGGTGCACGAGCAGGGCATCGCCATCGCCGACGAGGACAACCCCGACGCCGACTGGCGCTTCGCTGCGGCCGTGATCGAGTTCGGCATGTGCGTGCGCGGCTCCGAGCATGCCGGCACCGCCTCGCCCGAGCAGATCCTCGAGCTCATCGCCCAGAGCGAGCCCACGCCAGAGCACGACGGCTTCGCCGAGATGGTCGACTGCCTGCTCGACGACGGAGGCTGGAGGCGATAACCTCCGTCACCAGCGTTCGTACGTCGCCTCCCACATAACCCACAAACGTATCGGGTATCCTTTAAAGGTTGACGACTGCTACCCGATACGCGCAGGGAGGTGACGCCATGGCCGGGATGCCCAAGACTCAGGTCCAATCCACGACCAACCGCGAGCGCGACGAGCTCAAATCCATCCGCAGGCCGGTGATCTTCCTCGGTGCGGTCATGGTGGTCTACATCCTCTATATCGTGTTCTCGGGCCAGCTCGACGAGTTCGTCGGCGCGCTCGCCGGCGTCGATATCTGGTGGGTGGTCCGCGGTGCGGCCTGCATGCTCTGCTACTACCTGCTGGGCGTGATGGGTTACGCGGTGCCCGTCTCGCGCGACAAGGACTCGCCGTTGGGCTTCCGCGACCTCATGAGCGCCGAGGCTGCGGGCATCTTCTTCTCGTACCTCTCGCCGGGCGGTGCGGGATCGGCGCCGGCGCGCATCTACCGCCTCACGCGCGCGGGCCTCACGGTTGGCGCCGCCTCGGCCCTGCAGTGCACGCGCTACATCATCTACGAGGCCGCCGAGGGCATCTTCGCGGCCATCATGCTCATCTTCCGCTACCAGTACTTCGTCAGCACGGTCGGCAACTTCGCGGTGATCGGACTCGTGCTCTTCGGCGCCAAGATCATCGCGGTCACGGGGCTCATCCTGTTCTGCGTGTTCCCGCGGTTCGTGCGGCGCATCGGAAACACCGGCATCCGCCTGCTCGAGAAGACCCCGCTCAAGCTCGACTACGCGGGCTGGCGTGACGCGCTCAACAACCAGTCGCAGGAGTTCTCCGACGGCTTCAAGTCCTCCGCGAAGGACTGGAAGATGATGGCGTTCGCGGTGCTGATCTCGATGTCGCAGCTCACCTGCCAGTACGCCCTGGGCTGGTTCGTGGCGCATGCCTTCGGCTTCCACGACGCCGACCTCGTGACCTGCCTCGCCGCGGGCTCGATGCTCGAGCTGCTCACCTCCGCCGTGCCGCTTCCCGGCGGCGAGGGCGGCGCCGAGGTGGGCTTCGCCATGCTGTTCGGACCCATCTTCGGCTCGACCGTCTCGGCATCCTACGTGGTGTGGCGCTTCATCGAGTACGTGCTGCCCATCCTCGCGGCCGTGCCGCTGCTGGGTCTGCGCAGCCGCGGCGGCAGCAACGTGTACCAGCGGCTTGCACGAATCAAGCACGCCTTCGACCGTTTCCTGACGGGCCTGCCCGGCATGAGGCGCCGCAAGGTGTCGGGCGGCATCCGCTTCACTCCCAAGAAGGCCGACAAGCCCCAGAAGGCCGACAGCTCCGAGAAAGACGACCGAAAGTAGCCGAATCGCCCGCGGACGGTAGCAAAACGCGCGCGTGCGGAAGAACCCCCGCAGCGGCGGGTATCATTGAACCAAGGTACGTCTACTCATGAGAAGGAGTACGCCAATGGACATTCAGAGCATCGTCGGCAGCCTTATCGGCCTCGCGCAGGAAAACCCCTCCATCCTCGGCAGCCTCGTCGAGCATCCCTATTCCACCGTGCGTACCGTCTCCGGCACGCAGGACGTCAGCCGCCAGGAGGCCGCTGAGGTCGTGACCGCCGTGTCGTCGCTCGCACAGGGCAACGCCGTCGACTTCGGCACGCTCGCCGGTCTCGCCGGCACGCTGCTCGGCCAGAACAACAACTCCGTGCACAGCCTCGCCGGCTCGCTGTTCGGCAGCCTCCTCGGCATGCCGACCCAGGCGCCCGTCCAGCAGGTCGCTGAGGAGCCCGAGGCTCCCGCCATGCAGCTCGACCTCGGCAAGCTCGCCACCGTCGCCGGCTCCCTGCTGGCCATCGCCAACGCCACCGGCATCACCACCAAGAAGACCAAGAAGAGCGGCGTCGACCTGTCCGACGGTATCGGCCTCGACGACGTTGCGGGTCTTGCGAGTACGCTGCTCTCCAACAACTCCAAGAAAAAGACCGGCGGCATCGACCTGTCCGACGGCATCGGCCTTGACGACGTCATCGGCATCGCCGGCACCATGCTCGGCGGCAAGTAAGCTACCGATCAGGCTATCGACTCGGAGGCGCGCGGTTTTGCCGCGCGCCTTTTTTCATGTGCAGACGTTCCTCTGGGCGCCGGTCTTATCCCCGAACACCCAAGCTATCTCCCAATCACCACACATCTCTATAGGTAAGCTGATAAACAAAGCCCTGACCTGCGGAGATATGACGTCGCCACATAAGTGGGGGCTACTTATGTGGCAGATTCTGAGGTATTGCCACATAAGTGGGGGCTACTTATGTGGCGGATTCTGAGGTATCGCAGTCCAAATTGGCTGCTTATATGGTGACCATATGGTTTCCTCAAATCCCAAATAGAGCTGCAGTCCGAATCATTCAACCCTCTGACCTGGCAATTCAAGAAATAGCCGTCAACCTGCGGTCTGCCAAAAGACAGCCTTCTGACAAACCCTTCTGATAAGAAGGACCGAAGGAGGTTTCCATGAGCATCTGCCTATGCGGACAATCTGCCGAGAAGGTTCTTGACCTTATCGCCCTAAAACGTATGGAGCACTATGGACGCGCAGGAAAAGCTGCCTTCGATACCTGTCGGGCGGGGAAGAAGGAGCTGCATGCGGCTTTGGAGTTACTCCCCGAGCTCGAGAATCCCATCCAGCTGGTCGTTCCCAGCCAAGAGCTGCGTGTCTGCGACGACATTCACAATACCCGTGTTTGGTCCGGGGCTTTGCCAGAGAAGTCGCTGGTGATGCTCTCGCCAGGTGTTTATTCAGCGTCTCCCGAGTTTAATGCTCTGCTTGAGATGCGTGGAAAAACACGGATCGGACGAGCGCTAGCACTGATGGGATACTGCGGCATCTTCGCCATCGATGAGAGCTCGGAGGATGGGTTCATCAATCGCCCTCAGCTTACGAGCGTCGAGAGGCTCAGCTCATATGCTAGAGAGATCAGACTGGAACACTCATCGCATGTCCTATCCGATACCACAGGTCTGGCTCTTGAACGGGCGCGGTCACCGCTCGAGGCCCGTCTCGCTTTGGCATTGACGCTTCCTTGCGGCATGGGTGGATTCGGCATTGCTCGGCCGGAGCTCAATACGTATATCGAGCTGGGTAAGGAAGCTCAGGCAATTCTTGGCAGAAGCTGGGCTGAGCCCGACCTGCTTTGGCCTGATGCGAAGGTTGTTCTCGAAGCCAACGGTCGTCTTAGGCATGATGGCAAGTTCGGCGATGATCTGACCAAGGCCTCGGCGCTCGAGGCGGACGGCTATGCTGTGAGGTTCGTTACCTCCAAGCAGTTGAGAAGCCCCAGGCAGATGATGGTTCTTGGCCACTGGCTTGCAGATAAGCTCGGGGTAACCAAGGCCTTTCCCAAGAGGGAACTGCTAGAAGGGTTGCTCGGGGACATCATGTCCTTCGAATATCACCACATATCTCTTTAGCTAAGCCGATAAACAAGGCTTTGACCTGCGGAGATAGACTGCCGCCACATAAGTAGGGGGTACTTGTGTGGCGGATTTGGGGGAATTGCCACATAAGTAGGGGGTACTTGTGTGGCAGATTCGAAGGTTCCACCACATAAGTAGGGGGTACTTGTGTGGCG
>CAMOLV010000057.1 GCA_946619045.1 uncultured Coriobacteriales bacterium
TTGTCCGCGGGCACGAAAAAAGCGCCCGTCCCTCGTGCTGGGACGAAGCGCCTGATAAGTGCCTCGCTTGAACCACCCAGCGTGCGGGAATCCGCAGTACTCGGCTGACCTGTATCGGCGGTCATTCCGGCGACGTCTACTTGCGCTCGCGCGCGTTCGGGCCGCTGCTCCGGGGTGATACCCGACCGGACGCGGATGCAGGATCTCAGCTGCCCTGCTCTCTGTGATCCGCGCTGCCCGGAAGGACGTGTCCCCTTCAACGCACTAGCACGGTATTCTATCACGTCGCAAACACGCAGGACTATAGAATATACGTGCAGAACAGCAGGACGGGAGGCAAGCATGGCGGGCTATGCAGACATCAACGCCGAGACGATCGGACGCTGGATCGATGAGGGCTGGGAATGGGGCGAGCCCATCGACCACGAGACCTTCCTGAGAGCCCGTGCGGGAAGCTGGGAGGTCAAGCTCACACCGACGAGATCGGTCCCGCGGGAGTGGTTCGGCAACCTCGCCGACGCGCACGTGCTCGGCCTCGCCTCCGGCGGCGGGCAGCAATGCCCCATCTTCGCCGCGGCAGGCGCGCACGTCACCGTGCTCGACTACACGCCCGCGCAGCTCGAAAGCGAGCGTCTGGTCGCCGAGCGCGAGGGATACGGGATATCGATCGTGCGGGCCGATATGACGGAGCCCCTCCCCTTCTCCGACGCAACGTTCGACCTGGTCTTCAACCCCGTCTCCCTCTGCTACATACGCGAGGTCGAACCCGTTTGGAACGAGGTGGCGCGCATCATGAAGCCGGGAGGCATCCTGCTCACGGGCTTCGACACCATCATCAACTTCATCGTCGACGGCGATGAGCGCGAGATCGTCTGGAGCATGCCCTTCGATCCGCTCGAGAATCCCGCGCAGCGCGCATTCCTCGAGGAGGATGACGCGGGTATGCAGTTCGGCCATTCGCTCGACGAGATGCTCGGCGGGCTGCTGCGCGCGGGCTTCTCCATCGAGGACCTCTACGAGGACACCAATGGCGAGGGACGCCTCCACGAGATGCGCATCCCCACCTATCTTGCCGTCCGCGCCGTCAAGCGGGCATAGCTTCCCGGGCGGCCCACCCGCACGCCGCGGCATCGAATCCCGTCGTTTTGGCATCGCTTGCATAAATGAGGCGCGGGCCGCGGCGCCGCGGGGCAATAATGGATTTGTCAACCATCCCGAGCAGATAAGGCCATCATGACTCCCGAGCAGCGCAAGTACCTCGCCCTCCTATCGAAGCAGTTCCCCACCGCGCAGGCAGCCTATACCGAGATCATCAACCTCGAGGCGATTCTCAACCTTCCCAAGGGAACCGAGCACTTCATGAGCGACGTGCACGGCGAGTACGAGGCCTTCCTGCATATCCTCAACAACTGCTCGGGCGTCGTGCGCGAGCGCGTGCGGGCGACGTTCCGCCACGAGCTCACCACCGAGGAGCAGGACGACCTCTGCACCCTCATCTACTATCCGCACGAGAAGCTCTCCCGCCTCAAGCAGGCCGGCACCGTCACCGACGAGTGGTATTACCAGACGCTCTTCCGCCTCGTGCGCCTCGCGCGGTACCTCTCGGGCTTCTACACCCGATCCAAGGTGCGCAAGGCCATGCCCGAGGCATATGCCTATATCATCGACGAGCTGCTCCGCGCCTCCTCCGTGGGCGAGACGAGCCGCCACGAGTACCACGTGCGCATCATCGAGTCCATCGTAGAGGTCGGTGCGGCGGAGGACTTCATCTCGAGCCTCTCCGCGCTCATCAAGCGGCTCGCGGTCGACCGCCTGCACCTGGTGGGCGATGTGTACGACCGCGGCCACAAGGGCGACCGCATCATGGACAGGCTCATGGAGTACCACTCGCTCGACATCCAGTGGGGAAACCACGACATCGCATGGATGGGCGCCGGATGCGGCAGCGAGGCGTGCATCGCGACCGTGGTCCGCACATGCGTGCGCTACGGCTCCATCCACCTGCTCGAGAACTCGTACGGCATCTCCCTGCGCAAGCTCTACCTGTTCGCGCACGAGACATACGGAGGGGATGCGCCGGCAGCGCCGGAGTCCGGCTACAGGATGCCCGGATCGCTGGGAAGCTCCGGCTCCAATGCAACGGCACCGGTCGAGCGCGCCATCGACATCATCCTCTTCAAGCTCGAGGGCCAGCTCATCATGCGGAACCCCGAATTCGGCTACGAGCATCGCCTGCTCCTCGATAAGATAGACCGCGAGGCGGGCACGATCACCATAGACGGCGTGACGTGGCCGCTTCTGACCGTCGACTTCCCCACCGTCGATCCCGAGCATCCCTACGACCTCTCCGAGGGAGAGAGGGCGGTCATGGATTCGCTCGTGCGCGACTTCCTGCATTCCGCGCTTCTGCGCAAGCATGTCGAGTTCCTCTTCAGCCACGGGTCGACCTACCTCGTGAGCAACGGCAACCTCCTCTTCCACGGCTGCGTCCCCTTGGACGCGCAGGGCGGCTTCCGTCCCGTCCGAACGCCCGAGGGACCGCTCTCGGGCCGCGCCTACCTCGACTTCTGCGACCGCATAGCGCGCCGCGCGTGGAGCGTCGGCGACGAGGAGGCCCTCGACTGGATGTGGTATCTCTGGTGCGGATACGACAGCCCCTTCGCCGGCCGCCTCGTCAGGACGTTCGAGCGTGCATTCATCCCCGACAAGGCCGCCTGGGTCGAACCGCAGGATCCCTACTTCACCTTCAACGAGGACCCGGACGTATGCGACCGCATCCTCGCCGAGTTCGGGCTCGAGGGGCCGTACTGCCACATCATCAACGGCCACAAGCCGGTTCGCACCGTCAAGGGCGAGAGCCCCCTCAAGGCGGGCAACCGCGTCATCGTGATCGACGGCGGCTTCTGCCATGCCTACCACAAGACCACGGGGATCGCGGGCTACACGCTCATCTCGGACGCCGACGGCCTTCGCCTCAAAGCCCACCGCCCCTTCGGGTCCATCAACGACGCGCTCGACCTCAACGCCGACATCATGAGCGATACGGACCGATTCGAGCGCTACTTCGAGCCGCGGCGCGTCGAGGACTGCGATAACGGGAAGCGGATCAAGGCCCAGATAGCCGACCTGCACCTGCTGCTCGATGCCTACAGGTCGGGCGACCTCAAGGAGCGGAGCTCCGAGTAGCGCAGGCGCCGCGTTCTTTTAAATCTAAGTCTCATCTACTGAGATTTTTGTGTCATACGTATCCTTTGCCTACAATTGGGTACGTATCGGCATATACCGGCAACACGCACCATCGTACGCAAGGACACGACATGAACACGAATCAGGATCCGAACATGAACGATCAGAAGAAACGCCGTTCGATGCTCATCTACATCATCGTGGCGCTGGTCGCATATCTCCTGGTCAGCCAGGCGCTGTTCCCGCAGATCAGGAACGCTTCCGTCACCAAGGTCGACTACAGCACCTTCCTCACCGACATCGAGCAGGATAAGGTCAAGGAGGTGGAGCTGAACACCGGATCGGGGACCATCCGCTACACCTTGAAGGATGCGGAGGAATCCCATTACAACGAGACGACCCAGTTCCCCAACGACACCGACCTCGTCTCCCTCCTGCGCGAGCACAACGTCGACTTCTCCGCGAAGATCCCCGATGCCAGCGGCGACCTCTGGCTCTACATGCTGCTCTCGTATGTGCTGCCCCTCGTCATCTTCATCGGCGGCGGCTGGCTGCTCAACAGGCGCCTGCGCAAGCAGATGGGCGATGACAACTCGATGAACTTCGGCAGCGGCGGGTTCTTCGGCGGCGGCATGGGCGGCCTCGGCAAGTCCAATGCCAAGATGGTCAAGGGCGAGGATACCGGCGTCACCTTCCACGACGTCGCAGGCCAGGACGAGGCCAAGGACTCGCTCGTCGAGATCGTCTCGTTCCTCAAGAACCCCGACAAGTACACCGCCATCGGCGCACGCTGCCCGCGCGGCGCCCTGCTCGTCGGCCCTCCGGGAACCGGCAAGACCCTGCTCGCACGTGCCGTCGCAGGCGAGGCGGGCGTCCCGTTCTTCCAGATCTCGGGCTCCGAGTTCGTCGAGATGTTCGTCGGCCGCGGCGCCGCCAAGGTGCGCGACCTCTTCAAACAGGCCAGCGAGAAGGCCCCCTGCATCGTCTTCATCGACGAGATCGACGCCGTGGGCAAGCGCCGCGACACCTCGATCAACTCCAACGACGAGCGCGAGCAGACCCTGAACCAGCTCCTCTCCGAGATGGACGGCTTCGACAACCAGAAGGGCATAGTGGTGCTCGCCGCCACCAACCGTCCCGAGTCGCTCGACCAGGCGCTCCTGCGCCCGGGCCGCTTCGACCGCCGCATCCCCGTCGAGCTCCCCGACCTCGCCGGCCGCGAGGCCATCCTCAAGATCCATGCCGACGACGTCAAGATGGAGCCCGGCATCGACCTCTCGGTCATCGCCAAGTCCACGCCCGGCGCATCCGGCGCCGACCTCGCCAACATCATCAACGAGGCGGCCCTGCGCGCGGTGCGCAACGGACGCAACCGCGTGAGCCAGGAGGACCTCATCGAGTCCGTCGACGTGGTCATCGCCGGCGAGAAGAAGAAGTCCACGGTGCTGTCCGAGCACGAGAAGGAGGTCGTCTCCTACCACGAGACCGGCCACGCCATCGTCGCCGCCATGCAGAAGGGCTCCGCGCCCGTCACCAAGATCACCATCGTGCCCCGCACCTCCGGCGCCCTGGGCTTCACCATGCAGGTCGACGAGGACGAGCATTTCCTCACTACCCGCCAGGAGGCCAAGGACAAGATCGCGGTGCTCTGCGGCGGCCGTGCGGCCGAGGAGCTCATCTTCGGCGAGATGACCACCGGTGCCAGCAACGACATCGAGCGCGCCACCGCTCTCGCCCGCGCCATGGTCACCCAGTACGGCATGAGCGAGAAGTTCGGCATGGTCGCGCTCGGACAGCAGCGCAACCGCTATCTGGGCGGAGGCTCCGAGCTCACCTGCTCGGAGGGAACCGCGCAGGAGATCGACGCAGAGGTCCAGCGCCTCGTCGAGGAGGGCCACCAGACCGCCCTCAAGACCCTGCAGGAGAACCGCTTCAAGCTGCATGAGATCGCGCATTACCTGCAGCGCAAGGAGACCATCACCGGCCAGGAGTTCATGAACATCCTCACGCGCGACGACGGCTTCGCGCCCAAGATGGCGGCAGCCAAGACCGAATAGCCCCCTTATTTCAGGCTACGCGAAGGGGCCCCGCATAGGGACCCCTTTTCCTTTTGCGAGGATATGCTTCTATTCGATGCGGCGCATCACCGCTTGGCGAACAGCTCCCAGAACGCGACGGCCGAGGATGCGGCCACGTTGAGCGAGTCGACGCCGCGCGCCATGGGGATGATGACATGGCGGTCACATGCATCGAGCACGCCGCGCGACAGCCCCACCCCCTCGTTGCCGAAGAAGAGGGCGCGCTTCTCGGGAAGCTTAAGCGCAAGGTCATCAAGGCTCACGGCATCGTCCTCGAGCGCGAGGGCATAGGTTGCAAAGCCCTGCCCATGCAGCTCGTCGAAAAACGATGCGGGCCAGCACTCCCCCGCCGCCTTGGCCCAGGGGATCCTGAAGACGTTTCCCATCGACACGCGAATCGCGCGGCGCGAGAGCGGATTGGTGCACTCGGGCGATACGATGATGCCGTCCACGCCGAGAGCCGCTGCGGAGCGGAACAGGGCGCCCATGTTGCTCACATCGACCAGGCCCTCTGCCACGCAGAGATTGCGCGACCGGGCGAGCACGTCGTGCACGGAGAGAGCCTGGGGGCGCTTGCAGGCCGCGAGCACGCCGCGCGTGACCTTGAAGCCCACGAGCGAGCTCATGGCCTCGTGCTCCATGGCGTAGACGGGCACGTCCCCGCCGACGCGCTCTATCAGGTTCGCGCACGATTCGAGACGGCGCTCGTCGACGAGGAGCGAGACCACCTCGACGCCCTCCTCGAGGGCGACTTCGAGCGCGATCTTGGACTCGACGATCATGAGGGAGTTCTCATCTTCGAAGCGTGTGCGGAGCGGATGGTCGGTCAGATCCCGGTAATCGGCAAGACGCTCGTCTTCCAACGAATGCACTTCGATGATTGCCATAGATTTCACACGTTTCCCTAGTCGTAAGAACCTACAATAGTATAGATTCAACGCAGCTTTCACGCACAAGGATGGAGCGGTAAACACAGCATGTCGAACGCACCGAAGCACGCGGCGCCAACCGAGCCCGAGGCCATCGAGGAACCTCCCCGCAAACCGCATTATTGGGCCATCCCCGTCATCATCGCAGGATTGGCGGGCGGCATCTATTTCGGCGGCGCCGTCTATTTCATGACGCACTTCCTGCCCAACACGACGGTCGAAGGCTACGACGTCTCCCTCCAGGCCCCCGCGGAGCTCGCCGAGCACATCTCCGCCAGCTCGACCGATTACAACGGAACGTTCGTGGGCGATGGGTTCGAGATCCCCTTCACCGCGGCAGACGTCGAGTTCGCCTACAACGGCAAGGCATATGCCGAGGAAGCCATGGCGCAGCAGAACCCGTGGGCGTGGCCGCTCCAGATCGCCGGGACCCACGACCTCGACGCCGAGCTTTCCGCCACCTTCGATGCAACCAAGGCATGGGGCCTGTTCGACGGCGTCGTCTCCGAGGGACGCAAGACGGTCGAGGCGCTCCCCAACCGCGGCGTCGTCTTCGATGAGAAATCCGACCACTACATCGTCGCCGATGAGGCCATGCACGCCATGCTCGACCGCAACGCCGTGCTGCAGAAGGCCACGGCCAGCATCGGCGCTTTCGAGACCACCATCGAGATCGGCGACGACTGCTACACGGTCGATAGCGAGACCAAGAGGATCGTCGACGACGCGAACTTCTACGCCGACGCGAAGGTTCACCTCACGATGAACGGCGTCGACGCCATCGACGTCGACGGCAAGCAGATCAGCCAGTGGATCAAGATCGCCGAGGATGGAACGGTCACCCTCGACGAGCAGGCTATCCTCGACTGGGGCCCCGGCGGGCTCTCCGACCTCCTCGACACCGTGGGCAAGCCGCGCACCTACACGCGCCCCGACGGCGAGGAGATCACCGTGCGCGGAGGCGGCCCGTATGGCTGGAGCATCAAGGGCGCCGAGGGAGCGCAGCTCATCCTCGATGCCATCAAGAGCGGAAAGCCCCAGACCGTCGACATTCCCACCTACAGCAACGCAGACAGGGTCGATCCCGGCGGTCAGGACTGGCCCGACAAGTACATCGACGTCGACATCTCCGAGCAGCATGCCCGCATGTACATCGATGGCGAGCTCGTATGGGAGACCGACGTGGTCACCGGACAGCCCGACGGCGTGCACGATACCCCTCAGGGCGTGTTCTACGTGTCGGAGCACGAGACCGACGTTACCCTCTTCAATGCGGGCACCATCAAGGAGGGCGAGGAGTACGAGAACGGCTACAACCCCGAGGACGGTTGGGAGTCGCACGTCGACTTCTGGATCGCCTACGACGGCGGCGAACGCGGGTTCCACAACTCCGATTGGCGCTGGCAGTTCGGCGGCGACATCTACACCTGGTACGGCAGCCATGGCTGCATCAACATGGACTACGAGCCCGCGCGGCAGCTCTACGAGCTGACGGAGCTCGGGGATGCCGTCGTCATCCATCAATAGGCATGTTGGTTCCGAGATACGAAGAGGGGGCGGATTCGATCCGCCCCCTCTTGTTATAGACGAAAACGAAAGCCGGGCTACCAGCCGCGACGACCGCCGCGCTGGTTTCCGCCGCCCATGCCGCGCATCATCGACTGGAGCTGGCGCATGCCCTTCTTGCCGCCGCCCTCCGCGATGCCGCGCATCTTGCCCATCATCTTGTTCATCTCGCCCCACTGCTTGATGAGCTGGTTGACCTCCTG
>CAMOLV010000058.1 GCA_946619045.1 uncultured Coriobacteriales bacterium
TCACCAACCATCCCGAACCCCGGGGAGAGTTCGTCGACGTGAAGACGTGGCCTGCGATCAAGCATCCCGAACGCTATGCGGGCAAGGAGATGTTCCTCAGCTCCGTCACCGATCCCTACCAGCCGATCGAGAAGAAATACGGCCGCATGCGCGCGGTACTGGAGCAGTTGACGGGCAGCGGCTGCACGGTGAGCATCTCCACCAAAAGCGACCTCATCCTGCGCGACCGCGACCCTAGAAGTGCAGCCTCCTGGGGAACAGCTCCACGGCCTCCGGGAACAGGTGCTCCGCATATGCCATGAAGTAGTCGTCGGTCATCGAGGCGATGTAGTCCACGACCGTCTGGTGCAGGTCGTCCTGCCAGTCGTACTCCTTGCCGTAGTGGCCGAGGAGGATGTTGGCGTACTTGATGTGATGGCGGAACACCGGCGCGCTCTCGTCGCCCGCCGCCAGATCCTTGAGCACGCGCTCGTACATGCCGTCGAAGAGCCAGGCCATCTCGTGCGAGAAATCGCCGCTCACCTCGCCCGCATGGTAGATCTTCTCGTAGTTCTCGCGCTTGGCGCGGGCGAGCTCGTGGAAGAGCTGCTCGCTCATCTCGATATGGTCCTTGCCGAAGGAGTTCTCGACCACGTCGGTGATGAAGGCCGAGAGCGCCCATGCGTTGTAGGCGCCGCCCAGGCCGTCCTCGAAGGTGGTCTCGTTGCAGAGCCCGGCGCGGATGGCATCCTGACGGTCCTTGCCCACGTAGGCGATGATGTCCGATATGCGCACCACGCAGCCCTCGAGCGTCATGGGCTGGAGATGTTTGATCTTCTCGTCGCCCAGCTGCCAGCATGCCTCGACCACATCGCGGTCGAACTCCTCGAAGCTGGCGAGGCTGCTGGTCGAGAAGCGCTGCTGCTCGAACTCGCCGTTGTGGCAGATGATGCCGTCGAGCACCTGAAGCGAGAGGTTGCGCTTGGTGAGGCCGTCGAGCACGCGCACGCTCTGCACGTTGTGGAAGAACCACTTGCCCGTATGCTCGCGGAAGGTGTCGTTCAGGAACCGCTCGCCCGCATGGCCGAACGGCGTATGGCCGATATCGTGGCCCAGGGCGATGGCCTCGATGAGGTCGAGGTTGAGGCCGAGCGCGCGACCGATGTCGCGTGCCACGCGGGCAACAAGCTGCACATGCAGGCCGCGGCGCGTGAGATCGTCGTTGGCGCGGAACGAGAAGACCTGCGTCTTGCCCGCGAGGCGGTTGTAGAACGGCAGGTGGATGATCTTCTCGGCATCGCGCAGGAACGCAGGGCGCAGCACGGTGGTGTTGTCGCGCTCGTGATCGCGGCGGATGACATCGGTGTCGGCGCAGGCGTACTGGGAGAGCCTGCCCGAGGCGAGCTGCTCGGCGACGCCGCGCTCGACCTCCTCGGAGAGATGCCGTGATATGGGCTCAGAAAGGGCCTTGTTGCGAGCCATGGGTACTCCTTATCGTTTCGTCCGCCATCAATGCTAGCGCATGCGGTGGACAAAGATGCGCCGCGACGGCTCCGCGGATGAGCGAGCGGATGCGCGGCACGCGGATGCGCGCTGTCCGATAAAGCGGACGGGAACCGTTTCGAGACCTTCGGCTACGCCTGATCGTAGGCGGGCGTGTTCATGAACGTCATGCCCTCGGAGGGATAGAGGGTGAATCCCAGCTCCTCATGGAGCTTGAGCGAGGCCGCATTGTCGGCCCAGATCTCCGACCAGGGCACGAACCCCCGCGCCAGGTGCTGGGCGATCTTCGCCGCAAGCAGCGCGGAGGCCCATTTCCTGCGTCGATACTCGGGAACGACCTCGAGCAGGCCGAACGCACCCTCGGGGTGCTCGCCGATGAAGCCCACGAGCTCGTCCTTCTCGAACGCGCCGAGCATCTTGCCCTCATCGAGCAGGGCCTCGAGCGCGCCACCGCCCAGATGGGCGACGCCCGTATAGAGCTCGCGGATCGCGTCGGCGAACGAGCCGTCGAGCACGCGGATGTCGAGCTTGGGGTCGAGCGCCGGAGGCTCGGACTTCTCGTAGACGGCGAGGTAGCAGGGCGTCAGGCGATGCATGCCCAGGATGTACTGCGCATCGCGCAGGCCAACGCGGCCGAGCATGCAGAGCGTCGCAGGGTCGACGAACATCGAGAGCACGTCGCGCGCGGCATGGCGGTCGCTCGCATAGAGGGTCTGGTTGTACGGGCCATCGTAGAGGAAGATGCTGCGGTCGTCCGCGACGCGGACCTCGCCGATGCCGCGCCTGATCTGCTCGGCGAGCGGGAAGGCGGTCATAGGCGCCTTGGCGAGCAGCTCGAGAGCGCGCTCGCGGCGCTCCGACTCGTCGGTGAGCCATCCGTTCATGACGAGGGCGAGCCTGTCGGCGACGATCGCCATGCCGGCATCCGCGGGATGCTCGTACCCGTCCGCGAAGAGCGCGGGATCGGCGTCAATGAGATGCGAGCCGTCGACGAAGCAGAAGCCGTGCTCGGCGCTGAGCTCCTCGAGCAGGAGCTGCACGAAGGCGAGGCTCTCGAGATTGGACGAGGGGTTCGCCTGCTCGTTGTGCCAGAGCGGGCTCACGATGAAGACGGGGACATCCTCGAATACGGAGGCGAGCTCGGCGAGATAGGCGCGGATATCGGATTCGATCCGGGAGAAGGAGAGGTTCTCGTAGCGGTAGTTCTCGCCGTAGGCCACGACCACCGCGAACGGGCTCTCGGAAAGGCGCGGAACCGTGAAGGGCTGGAAGACCTGCGCGCCGATGCCCTGGTTCACGAGGTCCGCATCGAAGGCCTTGGCAAGACGGGCCGCCCAAGTGTTCGCCGGCGCGGACGCGGCATAGCCCTGCGCGATCGAGTCGCCGAGCACCAGAAGGGTCCTTCGTGCGGGAACGGGCTCGATGAGCGATCCGTCGCAGACGATCTCGGAGAGCTCGACGCCGGTCAACGCCGGCAGCCACACGCGGAAGGTATGCGGGTCTCCGAAGCCGGGGAGGCGTCCGGCATTCGCCTCGACGTCCATATAGAGGGAGCCGTCGGGATACTGCCGGTAAGGCTGGGCCTTGCCATCGACCTCGACCGAGAAGTCCTCGAAGAGGTCCGGAAGGTCCGCATCGGCCTTGGCGACCTCCCCCATCACGAAGCGCGTTCCCTGCGGGGCGGGCATGAGGCGTGCGCCGATCGATACGGTCGAGGCATCGGTGACGAACTCGAGCGTGATGCCCGAGGCGCATGCCGCCATACCCCTGAACTGGCCGGGATGCAGCGCCGCGACGCTCCCGAGGAAGCGCATCTGCTGCGGCTGGAAGCGCAGCGGCTGGAACCATCCGCCGCGCAGGCGCTCGATCCCCACGGCGCCGTGCAGATAATCACGCGCCGAGGCATGCATTCCTTGGACTTTGGGAAGCTGATCTGCCATGAGTGCTCCGTTTCAACTGCTCTTTCGAACTATTTTCGCAGAAGAACGTCGGCAATCGGCTGGTAGGCGTCAACGAGTCGCTCAAAGGTCATCGCCGCGTTGGCGGGGCTCGTCGAGGGCAGGACGGTTGCGGGAACGCCGAGCACGGGCTCGATGAGCTTGCGATAATAGCGGCCGGATGTCGAGCCCGTGCAGAAGATGGCCTCGATGGGGGCGGCGGCGAGGATGGGAGACAGGTCGTTGGCGACGGGGTTCTTGATCGAGGCATCCGATGCGCCTGCGATCTCGACCTCCGACAGCACATCCCAGAGCGCGATGCGGTTGCGCGCGCAGAAGGCGCGCTTCTGCTCGACGCTCGATGGCGCGTCCTCCCCCAGCACGGCTGCGATGACGCCCCAGAACCTGTTGCGGGGATGGCCGTAGAAGAACGCCTGCTCGCGAGACTTGGGGCTCGGGAAGCTCCCCAGGATGAGCACGCGCGACCGCTCGTCGTAGAGCGGGCCGAACGGGTGGGTGAGATGCTCGCGTTCCGCCATGGCTACTCCCCCTCGGCGATAGGCTCCCTGAACTCCGCGCCGTCGTCGAGGCGGATGATGGTGACCTGGCCGAACCCCGGGCCTCCCGCGCAGCCGGAATCGATATCCCATTTGTCGTACACGCCGCCGGAGAGGTGCGCATCGCCCACGCGGACGCTTTGGCAGGCGCCACCCTCGTCGAGCACGGGCCTATCGGTGGCGGAAGGAGAATCCTTGAGATACAGCGTCGGCGTGTGGCCCGCGATGACGATGGGGCCGTTTCCCTCGGAGTCGAGAAGCCCCGTGGGATTGTCCCAGAACTCGTTGCGGACCCACATGAGGTCCTGCGGATCGCTTGCGCAGAGAAACGCCTCGAGCGCATCCTCATCCCACGTGCGCGCAGGGCCCCTATAGGGCAGGATCCCCGCGTGGACGAGCACGTAGGTGCGGCCGGCGACCGTGCAGACGGCATAGGCGGGCAGCGACTCGATCCAGGCGACGAGCTCTTCGCGGCCCTCCTCGTCGAGGGCCTCGTAGCCGCGGAGCGTCATCCCGCCCCCGTTGATGGCCCAATCCAGCAGCGTCGAGCCGCCGAGCGGGTCATGCACCCACGAGAGCATGAGGTCCTCATGGTTGCCCGAGAGGACGCAGACGTTGGGGAGCGCGCGCACGGTCTCGATGACGCCCAGCGGGTCGGGACCGCGATCGATCATATCGCCGAGGCAGAAGAAGCGGTCCTCATCCGAGGGCGCGATACGCTCGAGCAGGCGCCTCAGCGGCGCCGCGTGCCCGTGGATATCGGAGAACACATAGGTTGCCATGGGAGCTAGAGGATCCGCGCGATATCTGCGGCAAGCGACGACGGCTCGAGGTGGTAGCGCTGATGGAGCTCCTCGGTGCTCACGCGGTCGACGAACTCCTTGGTGCCGCCGAAGCAGAGCACGCGGAGGGGCGACGGGCCGAGCACGCGGGCGATCTTCTCGCCGAAACCTCCGTAGAGCACGCCGTTCTCGAGCGAGACCACGAGGTCGTGCGAGCCCTCGAGGGCGAACAGCAGCTTGCGGTCGAGCGCCGAGAAGGTCGTTGCGGAGATGAGCGTGGGGACGATGCCGTACTCGCCGGCAAGCTCGTCCGCGACGGTCTCGGCAAGCTCGATGGTGGGGCCGAGCGCGACCAGGGCGACCTTGGAGCCGATGCGGCGGGTCTCGAAGCGGGCGATGTCGGAGGCGGAGAAGGTCACTTCCGGCCCATGCGCGACCTTATCGGGTACGCGGATGACGACCGGGCGCTCGGCCTGGTTGATGGACCAGTCGAGCATGGCGAGGTATTCCTCCGCCGTGGAAGGCGCAAGGCAGGTGAGGCCGGGAACGTTGCCCGTATAGGCAAGGTCGAAGACGCCCAGATGCGTGGCGTCGATGGATGAGAAGCCGGCCTGGAACACGAGCACGGTGGCGGGGCTCTGGTTGAGGGCGAGATCCTGGACGATCTGGTCGTAGGCGCGCTGCAGGAAGGTGCTCGCCACGAAGAAGACGGGCTTCGCCCCGCCGCGCGCGAGCGCAGCGGAGAAGGTCACGGCATGCTGCTCGCAGATGCCCACGTCGACGTAACGGTCTCCCGCCGCGGCGCGGAACTCGGGCGTGAGGCCGGCGCCTCCGGGGGTTGCGGCGTTGACGACCACGATGGAGGGGTCGTCGGCCATCTTCTCGAGCATGCGCCTCCGCGTGATCTCGGTATAGGTCTCGCCTTCCGACGAGCCCGTCTTGCGCTTGACCGAGTGCGCGGCCTCCTTGTTGGCCTCCGCCCAGGGATCTCCCTTCCCCTTGAGGGTGTGGATATGCACCACGATGGGATGGTCGATGTCCTTGACCTGCTCGAAAGCCTCGATGAGATCGGGAATCGAGTTGCCGTTCTCCACATAGCGGTAGTCGAGGCCCATAGATTTGAAGTAGTTGTCCTGCGATGCGCCGCCGGTTGCGCGGAGCTCGGCGAAGTTCTCGTAGATGCTGCCCTGGTCCTCGGCGATGGACATCTCGTTGTCGTTGAGGACGATGATGAGGTTCGAATCGAAGGTGGCCGCGTTGTCGAGGCCCTCGAACGCCTCGCCGCCCGAGAAGCAGCCGTCGCCGATGAAGGCGACGACGTTATGGTGCTGGCCGAGCACGTCGCGTGCCTTCGCGAAACCGCAGGCCAGGCTGATGGACGTGGAGGTATGCCCGCACCTGAACCAATCGTGCTCGGATTCCTCGGGATTGGTGAAGCCGGAGACCTCGTTCATGCGCCCGTCGTCGATGAACCCGTATGCACGGCCGGTGACGAGCTTGTGCGTATAGCACTGATGCGAGGTGTCGAAGATGATGTGGTCGCGCGGGGAATCGAACACGCGATGGAGGGCGATGGTCGCCTCGACGACGCCGAGGTTCGAGGCAAGATGGCCGCCCAGCGCGTCGACTCGCTTGAGGATGGCCGCACGGCATTCGGCTGCGAGCTCGTCGAGCTGCGCATATGACAGATCATCGAGGTCGCGCGGACCGGTTATCTTCTCGAGCAGGGCGAATTCCATGCAGGCTCCCATATCCCCCCGACATGTTGCTGCTAGCGTGACATATTATCGCAGCGCAGCATAGCTGATGACGGGTTTTTCAGATAACAAACAATCTGCTTTTGATACGGGGCCGGTGCCTCGGCCATCTCCCGACGGGCGGCACGGGATATCAAACCTCTACGGGTTTGCCCGAGAAGTTGAGCCCGTGCGTCAGCGCCTGCGCTGCGGCGAGCGAGAACTCCGGAGCGAACAGGGCGCGCTCGGACTCGACCACCGCGTCCTGCGCGCGGTCGTAGAGGTCGAGGAAGCTGTCGGTGCTCGTGTCGGGCGTGAAGGGGTTGCACCAGCGCGCATGCTCGTGGTTGTCGAGGCGCGTGACGCTCGCCGGGACGGCGCGGTGCGACATGGCGCAGTAGAACGAGAACGGCACGTGCTTGGCGATGCGCTCGATACCGCCGATGAGCATGCGCTTGCGGCCCTTCTCGGAGTAGAACAGGCGGTTCGCGATGCGGAAGAGGTGCACCGCCATGGAGAAGGCGTTGGGGGCGATCTCATGGCCGAACACCTGCGGGATCGCACGGTCGTAGAGCTCGTCTACCGCCTCGAGCACCTCCTCGCCGCCGTTCAGGACCTCCTCGTAGGGCTTGTACTGCGCGATCGTGCACGAGCGCTTGCGGTAGAGCATCATCTCGTCGATCTCGCGCTCGATGTTGGCATGGACGGTGCTGTGGTACGCCCGCGAGAGCCCTCCCCTGCCGGAGTCGCAAAGGGCGTGCTCCTGCGCGAAGATGAGCGGGTGGGCGGTCCGGTCGAGGAGGTAGTGGCAGAGGAAGCCCGCCAGATAGGCGCGCGCATGCACGTACGCGTCGCCCTCCATCGAGTCGAGGGCGGTGCGGAATGCGAGGAACAGCTCGGAGGGCTTCTCGTCATGCATGATCTCGCCCACGTGCGAGCCCTTGTCGAACAGCGGGTTGCCCACCAGGTAGAAGAGCGGGTCGGGACCCTGGTTTCCCAGGAGGAACGCGTCCATCTCGTCGGTGGTGGTGAATCCGAGCTCCTGCGCCGCGCCAGCGTAGGCGTCGCGTCCGAAGAAGTCGTGGGTGAGAACGGATGGCATGGTTCCTCCTTGCCCTCTGGCAGTGCTAGCTGAAGCCAATTATAGGTCTGAGCGCACGCAAACCGAACCGTTACGGCCAATCGCGCAATTTCGCGCGGTAACCGCCTAATTCGATTCGAAGAATCATACAATTGGTAGCATCGTTCCAGCACAGAAGGAGACCATCTATGGCAGAGAAGACGCAGTTGACCACAGCCGAGAAAAGCTGGATCCTCTACGACGTGGGCAATTCCGCATTCACCATGCTCGCTTGCTCGCTCATCCCCATCTGGTTCAAGGACCTCGCGATCGGCGATCCCGCGCAGGGATTCATCACGGGCGACCAGGCAACCGCCTACTACTCCATCGCCATCT
>CAMOLV010000059.1 GCA_946619045.1 uncultured Coriobacteriales bacterium
TCGCAGTGGATCATGGGGATGGGGTTGCCCCAGTAGCGCTGGCGGCTGATGAGCCAGTCGCGCAGGCGGAACTGCACGGTCTTACGGCCCACGCCGCGCTCGCCGAGGAAGTCGATGATGGCATCGACGGCGGGGCTGTGCTTGCCGCCGAGCATGCCGGTGAAGGGGCCGGACTGGATGAGATAGCCCTCGGCGGCCATGGCGTGATCCCAGTCGACGTTGTCGACGACCATGTCCTGCTCGTCCTTGAGCTGCTCGTAGAGCGGGTCGTCCTTCTCGGCGATGATGGGCGGGATGGGCAGGCCGTACTTGCGGGCGAAGTCGAAGTCGCGCTGGTCGCCGCAAGGAACGCCCATGACGGCGCCCGTGCCGTAGTCGAGCAGGATATAATCGGCCACCCAGATGGGAAGCGGCTTGCCCGTGATGGGGTTGATGACGTAGCGGCCGGTGAAGACGCCGTGCTTCTCGCGCTCGGAGCCCTGGCGGTCGACCGACGAGACCTGCTCGACGGACTTCTTGAGCTCAAGATAGGCCGCCTCATGCTCGGTGCCGGCCACGAGCTCCGCAGCGAGCGGGCTCTCGGGCGGGAGCAGGAAGAACGAGGTGCCGTAGAGCGTGTCGGGGCGCGTGGTGAAGACGGTGATCAGGCGGTCGGTGGGCGTGACGCCGTCCTCGGCGGCCAGCGCGAAGTCGATCTCGGCGCCCTCGGAGCGGCCGATCCAGTTGCGCTGCTGCGCCTTGACGTTCTCGGGCCAGCCGGTGAGCTGGTCGAGGTCGTCGAGGAGCTCCTGCGCGTAGTCGGTGATCTTGAGGTACCACTGGGAGAGCTCGCGCTTCTCGGGCACGCTGCCGCAGCGCCAGCACTTGCCATCGACAACCTGCTCGTTGGCAAGCACGGTGTTGCAGCCGGGGCACCAGTTGACGGGCGAGGTAGCACGGTATGCCAGGCCCTTCTCCCACATCTTGAGGAACGCCCACTGGCCCCACTTGTAGTACTCGGGGTCGCACGTGGCGAAGAGGCGGTCGTAGTCGTAGGAGAAGCCCATGCGCTTCATGGTACGCGTGGCCTGGTCCATGTTCTTGCGCGTCCAGGCGCCGGCCTGCGTGTTGTGCTTGATGGCGGCGTTCTCGGCGGGAAGGCCGAAGGCGTCGTAGCCCATGGGATGCAGGACCTCGAAGCCCCTCATGCGGGCCTGGCGCGCCATGGCGTCGCCGATGGTGTAGTTGCGGGCGTGGCCCATGTGCAGGTCGCCCGAGGGATACGGGAACATCTCGAGGACGTACTTCTTGGGACGCGCGGAATCATCGCGCGCCTTGAAGGTCTGCTCGTCCTCCCAGATCTTCTGCCACTTGGTCTCGATAGCCTCTGCGTCGTAGGCGGGGATGGTCTTCTCGTCTGCCATGGTGTACCTCCGAAAGTGCTTTCAGCAACATTCCTATTGTAGTAAAAATCCATCGGATATAATAGAAAGCGGCAGTTGGAAAGGAACATGCAATGTATGAACGCGTAATCAGGCATGCATCTTCCGGGGCAAAGCGCGACCGCTCGCTCGTTCCGCACATCGCCCTCGTCATCCTGCTGGCGCTCGCCCTCATGGCGCCGATCGCCCATGCATGCTCCCTCATGTACCGATACCAGGGTTTCAAGCAGGACCTGGCGGCAAGCCTCACCTATGCCGAGAACCACAACGTGATCCCGGAGGGCAGGGCGGCGCGCTTCTACGCGCTGATCGTCGATGCCGGCATGGGAAAGCCCGCGAAGACTTTTCCCGCAGATGGCGGCACCTTGGTGGAGTGCGGCGATGGAAGCTCCATCGAGCTCTGGGAAGTCGCGATCGACGGGGACCCGGACAATCCCGGCGCGCTCATCCGCTACACGCGCGCGGACGGCAGCGTATTCGCATATGACACCGATAAGGTAGAATGCGGCGTTCTGCTCGAGGTGCTCGGAGCCGATTAGCCCAGATGCTCGGCGAGGAACGCCTCTATCTGCGCCAGAACCTCGTCCGAATACAGCTTGTCGCTCGCATGGCCCATGCCCGGCACGATGGTCAGGCTCACGCGGTCCTCCCCCAGCTTCGCGGCAAGCTCGTCGTACAGGCGCGTGGAATGCAGATAGGGCACCGTGATATCGGCGTCGCCGTGGATGATCCACACATCGAGCCCCTCGAGGCTGTTCTTGCCGATGTAGTAGTGCGGGTCGTAGACGTTGCGCTCCTCCTCGGTCATCTCCGAGACGTTCTTGCGGAACCATGCGCTCTCGAAGTCCTCGTAGCCCATGAGGAGGTCGGGCGATGCCCAGGAATTGGCGATATCGCGCACCGGCTTGGGGATGCCGAGCTCTTCCCAATCCTCGGCGGCACCGGTGATATCGATGTGGCCGTAGTAATCGACCAGCACATCCACGTGCGCCGAGACATCGCCGAGCTCGTCCTGGCCGATGAAGGGCAGGTCGTTGAACTCATCGTCGTTCGTGACGGAGCTCATCACGGCGAGGTATCCTCCCGCGGACTCCCCGAACACCGCGATATGGCTCGCATCGAAGCCGTACTCGTCCGCATGGGCACGCAGGAATCGGATGGCCGCCTTGCAGTCGAGCAGGGCTCCGGGGAACTGCTCCTCCTGGGCGAGGCGGTAGTTCACGGATGCGCAGGCGTACCCGTGATCGCGGAAGTAGCGGTACATGTACTGCGCCTGCCTCGTCTGGGAATCGCCCAGCACGAAGCCTCCGCCATGGATGATCACGAACAGCTTGGGCTCGGAGCCGTCGGGCGTGTCGGGGACGTAGATATCGACGAACTGGCTCTCGGAATCGCTCGCATAGGGCACGCCGAGATAGCTCTTGCCGCCATCCCACTCGGTCGACTCGTCGAGCGGCACGCCTCCCACCGTCAGGTTGCACCAAACGGCGCGGACGGCTTTGGGAAATGCGATGGAGATGCCTGCGGCAGCGACGGCGATCGCAGCTACGACGCCGATAAGGATGCGGGAGGCGGTCTTGTTCATAACGAATTGCACCTTGATGATTTCGAATTATTTATAAAGCAACGCTAGTGTAGCGCTTCCGCAACCCAACCGCGCCGCTCGCGCGAAGATGCGATTCTCGGCAGGCTGACGAGCACGATGGCAAGGCCCACGCCGGCGGAGACGGCGGCGGTGAGCAGCGTGGAGCGAACGCCGAGCATCTGGAACAGCGCGCCTCCCACAAAGGACGAGAAGACGGCCGAGGCCGTGGTGACGAGCGAGAAGCACGCCTGTGCCTTCACAAGGTCGCTGGGGCGCGTCACCCGGGCGGCGAAGGAGACGGACGATGTGGTGAAGAGCCCGTAGCTGAAGAGCTGGAACGAGTAGGCGAAGGTGAGCTGGAGCACGGTCGAGGCAGCCCAGATCGCAATCGCCTTGCATGCGAACATGGCAAGCGAGAACAACAGGACGCTTCCCGCATCCAAGCGCTTCTCGATATGGGAGAAGAGCACCATGCCGGGAATCTCGAGCAGCGCCGCGAGGGCGATGATCAATCCCATGTCAGACTCGTCTCCCCCGACGTTCTCGACGATCACGATCGAGAAGTAGCTCCCGAGGGCATGGTGGAGATAGACGAGGCCTATGCCGAGGAGCAGCAGCATGAGCCAGCGGTTCTCGCGTATGAACTCCGGCCAGCTGCTCGCGGCGCCCGCGCTCTCGACCGCCTCATGAAACCTGCGCGCAGCGCGCCCACGCACATCGAGCTCGCAGGCTCCGAGCAGGGCAAGGAAGGCGATGGCGGCCGCGCAGACGGCCAGGGGAACGATCCGGATGCCGAACCGCTCGACCGCGAAGCCGAGGCTCGACGACGTGGCGGCCCAAGCGAGCGAGCCTACGGCGCGGCATGCTCCGAAATCGATGGAACGGTCCTGGTCGAGCTGGTACTTCACCGCCGTGACGAAGACGTTCGCCGAGATGGAGCAGGTCGCCGAGAAGGTCCAGAGCACCGCCATGACCGGCCCGCCGGGCATGAGGGCAGCCTGGGCGGCTGAGCTTGCGAGCATGGCGACCGTGAGCACGGCGACGATGCGGATCGGCGAGAACCGCTCGTCGGCATCGGCACGCTCGGAGAGCAGGGGCTGCACGACGACGGCGAGCACGTTCGCCAAGCCGAGCATGATCCCAACGTCGACGCTCGAGAATCCCACGGCGAGCAGGTGCGCGGACCCGAACCCCGCTATAGGGCAGCAGACCACCCAGAAGATGGCCTGCACCGCGGCATACGTGATGTTGAGCCTCGATTTGAGCCCCATAGCTGCGAAACCCGATCGGGGTATCGTCTAACGGAAGTTGACGCTCTGGTCGGTGTCCTTGAGCACGACGTCATGCGCGCCGCCCTCGACGAGCGAGGTCGCGGAGACGAGCGTGATCTTGGCCTTGTCGCGAAGCTCGGCGAGGTCGAGCGCACCGCAGTTGCACATGGTGGAGCGCACCTTGAGCAGCGACCCCTGGACGTTCTCCTTGAGCGGACCGGCGTAGGGCACGTAGGAGTCGACGCCCTCGACGAAGGAGAGGCCCTTCTTGTCGTCGCCCAGATCGTAGCGCTGCCAGTTGCGGGCACGGGCAGAGCCCTCGCCCCAGTACTCCTTCATGTAGGTGCCGCCGACGCTGACGCGGCGCGTGGGGCTCTCGTCGAAGCGCGCGAAGTAGCGGCCGAGCATGAGGAAGTCGGCGCCCATGGCGAGCGCAAGCGTCATGTGGTAGTCGTAGACGATGCCGCCGTCGGAGCACACGGGCACGTAGACGCCCGTCTCCTCGAAGTAGCGGTCGCGCTCGGCGCACACGTCGATGAGCGCGGAGGCCTGGCCGCGGCCGATGCCCTTCTGCTCGCGGGTGATGCAGATGGAGCCGCCGCCGATGCCCACCTTGACGAAGTCGGCGCCGCAATCGGCGAGGAAGCGGAAGCCCTCGGCGTCGACCACGTTGCCGGCGCCAACCTTGACGGAGTCGCCGTAATGCGCGCGGATCCACTCGAGGGTGAGCTTCTGCCACTCGGAGAAGCCCTCGGAGGAATCGATGCAGAGCACGTCGGCACCCGCCTCGACCAGCGCGGGAACACGCTCGGCATAGTCGCGCGTGTTGATGCCGGCGCCGACCACGTAGCGCTTGTGGGCGTCGAGCAGCTCGAGCGGGTTGGATTTATGGGAGTCGTAGTCCTTGCGGAACACGAGGCTGACGAGGTTGCCGTTCTTGTCGACGATGGGCAGGGTGTTGAGCTTGTGGTCCCAGATGATGTCGTTCGCGACCTTGAGGGAGGTGTCCTCGCCGCCCACGATGAGCTTCTCGCGCGGGGTCATGAAGTCGCGGACGAGCTTGTCGCGCGAATCGCGGCTGGGGCGGTAATCGCGGCTGGTGACGATGCCGAGGAGCTTGCCGGTGGGCGTGCCGTCGTCGGTGACGGGCATGGTGGAGAAGCCGCACTTCTCCTTGAGGTCCATGACCTGGGCAAGCGTCATATCGGGCGTGAGGTTGACCTTGGAGACCACGAAGCCGGCCTTGGAGCGCTTGACCTCGCGAACCATGGCAGCCTCGTCCTCCACGGTCTGGGAGCCGTAGATGAAGGAGACGCCGCCCTCCTGGGCGAGCGCCACGGCCATGCGGGGGCCGGACACCGACTGCATGATGGCGGAGACCATGGGGATGTTGAGGGTGATGGCGGGTTCCTCGCCGCGCTTGAATTTGACGAGAGGGGTCTTGAGCGTCACGTTCGCGGGAACGTTCTCAGCAGAAGAATACCCAGGGACCAGCAGATACTCGGAAAAGGTGTGAGATTCCTCAGCGAAAAACGTTGCCATGGCTCTCCTTCGGTCGCAAACGGTTTCACATCATTCTACAGATTTTGAAAACCCTTAGGCACCGCTTGCCGAAATACACGAGAGAACCTAGAGCATCCCCACGATAAGCTCGCCGGCGGCCGTGCGTCCCATGGAGCGGTCGGACAAGCCTGCGAGCGTCGCGGCAAGATCGTCCGGGAGGCGGTCGGTCAACGCGATATGCTCGCCCGTCGCGGGATGGTCGAAGGCGATGCTCCACGAGTGGAGGAACTGGCGGGCAAGCCCGAGGTTCTGGCGCTCGTTTCCCTTGCCGTAGAGCTGGTCGCCCACGAGCGGGTGCGCGGCATGCCGCATATGGACCCTGATCTGGTGGGTCCTTCCCGTGTAGAGATGGCACTCGAGCAGGCTGTAGCCATCATCCGTCCTGCCTGCCTCGAAGCGCTCGAGCGTGCGGAACGTGGTGATCGCCTCGCGGGCATCGGGGTCGTTGGAGACGCACATGCGCATCGGATCGCGGCGCGAGCGCGCGATGCCCGTCTCGATGGTCCCCTCGTCGGGAGCGACATAGCCATGCACGAGCGTGAGGTAGCGGCGATCGAGCACGCGCAAGCGGATGAGGTCCTGCAGCGCACCCTGCGCCTCGTCGGTTTTGGCGCAGACCATGAGGCCCGTCGTATCCATATCGAGCCTGTGCACGATTCCGGGGCGGTCCTCGCCCTGGAGCATGCCCAGATGATCGTAGCCGCAGTGGGCGACGAGGGCGTTGGCGAGCGTGTCGTCGACATGCCCCGGGCTCGGATGGCACACGAGCCCGATCTGCTTGGAGATCACCATGAGGTGATCGTCCTCGAAGCGGATGTCGAGCGGGATATCGTAGTTCGGCGTGAGCAGGCCTCCCGCGGCAGGGGCTTCGGGGATGATCGCTTGCACCCGGTCGCCGAGCAGGACCTTCTCGCTCTTCGACGTGGCGGAGGTGGAATTGATGGTGACGGCGCCGTCCTCGATGAGCTTCGCGCATGCGGAGCGGGATGGGGCGCCGTCAACCGTGGCGAGGAACGCATCCAGGCGCATGCCGTCGGAATCGGGTCCCACGAGCGCCTCTACGAGCCGACCGTCAGCCATCACCGCCTCCTTTCCGCATGTACCGCAACGAGGGCAGCCGGGGCTACTCCTCCCCGTCCTGGTGCTTCGAGTCGTAACGGAGGAAGAGGATGAAGGTGACGACGAGCCCGCATGTCACGAAGATGTCCGCCACATTGAACACCGCGAAGTCGATGAACGTCGTGCAGAAGAAATCGGTCACCGCACCATCGATGATGCGGTCGATCATGTTGCCCACTCCCCCGCCTGCGACGCATCCCATGGCGATGGTCAGCGAGAGCGGCAGATCGGGATTGCGCCACACGAAGACGGCCATCATCGCGAGCACGGCGATGGCAAGGATGATGAAGAGGACGCCCGCCCCCTCGCCGATGGAGAAGGCTGCGCCTGTGTTGTGCACGAGGCGCAGCTCCATGATCCCCGGGATGAACGGATGGGTGGCGCCATCGACCTCGAGCAGCTCCTTGACAGCCGCCTTGGTCGCCTGGTCGACTATAGTGACCAGGGCGACGGCGACCCAGAAGGCAAGGGTGCGATAGCCGCGACGTGTCGAATCGGACGATGGCGCCATTCCCGGACCTATCTTCTAGAGTTTCGCGCTGCGGTAGGCGCGAACCGCCTCGGAGCAGCGCGGGCAGAGGCCGTCCTCGCCGAGCGTGCGGAAGTTCCAGCAGCGCGGGCACTTCTCGCCGTTGGCGGGAAGCACCGTGCATGCCAGCTCATCGCCCTGGGCAACGGACACCTCGGAGCACACGAACACCTCGGCAAGGTCGCAGCCATGCTCGCCGGCGAGCTCCGCATAGAGCTCCGCGGGGGCCGTGAGCTCGGCGCGGGCAGCCTGGGCGGACTTCTCGGGAAGCGCATCGACGGCGAGCTCGTATGCCTTGGTGAAGGCGGCGCGGGCCTCGGCGAGCGCGTTGTAGGCGGGCAGGTACTGCTCGTAGGCCTCGCGGGAGAGCGGCGCCTCGTACCAATCGAGGAGCGCGGCGAACTGCTGGCCCTGGCGCATGGACTCGGGCAGGTAGGCCATGACCTCGTCGG
>CAMOLV010000060.1 GCA_946619045.1 uncultured Coriobacteriales bacterium
TTCTGGCTCGACGCCTTCGGCGCGCCGGCGCCCCCGGCGGGGGACGGCGGCGCGATGGCGCCGGGGGACATAGACGCGATACTGGGCCTCCGATGACGAAAGGGGGCCCTTTCCATGGCCAAGGCAGGACTGGACGTCGACGTGCGGCTCGACGGCACCGACCGCGTCGCGCAGGCGCTGCGCGACGCGCAGCCCAAGCTCAAGGAGCGGACGGTGCCCGTCATGCAGCGCGCGGCCTCCGACATCGCGCTCAACGCCATGTTCCGGGCCCGCCAGGAACCGGAGGGCCTGTGGTCGCGGTGGAGCCGCGCCCGGCGCGGGTACCTGAGCCCGGCGAGCCCCAGCTACCGGGACAAGAAGAAGGGCGAGTACTGGTTCCGGGTCGAGACCCCGGGCACCGCCGCCGGCAGGGCCGAGGCCGTCAGCGAGTTCGCTCGGCTGGCGGTCAAGCCGCAGGGCGCGGCGCTCGTGAGGACGCTCGACTCGCTGTACGGGCGCCCGGGAGGCTCCGGCGGCGGCCGCATCCTGTGGGCCGCGGCCGACGACGCCGCCGACAGGATCGTGTCCGACATCGGCCGCGCCGCCGAGCAGGCGGCCGCCGACATCGAGAGGGAGATGGGTGAGGCGTAATGGCCGGCGGATCGGTGAAACTCAGCATCTACTCGACGTTCAAGGACGACGGCACCAAGAAGGCCGAGAGGGCCATCGACGCGTTCGCGAAGCGGTTCGGCAAGCTCGACGAGAAGACGGGCGTCAAGACCATCGACGACGCGACGCGAGCCCTGCTCGAGCAGTCGACGCAGGCCGACCTCGCGGCCGCGAGGTGGCAGGGCTACTCCGACAAGCTCGGCGCGGCGGGGGCGGCGCTCACCAAGTACGTGAGCGCCGGCGCCGGCGCCGTGGCGGGCGCGTCCATCAAGCTCGCGAGCGACTTCGAGGACAGCTACGCCAAAGTCAAGACGATCATGGACAAGTCGGCCGTCGCGCCCGAGAAGATGTCGGCCGACATCCTGAAGCTGTCGACCGAGACGGGCAAGGCGGCCACCGAGCTCAACGAGGCCGTGTACCAGTCGATCTCGGCCTCAGTGGAGACCGAGAAGGCGGTCGGCTTCACGGCCGACGCCGTGAACCTGGCGAAGGCCGGCTTCACGGACACGTCGACGGCCGTCGACACGCTCACCACGACCATCAACGCGTACAAGATGAGCGCCGACGACGCCGGGGCGATCTCCGACAAGCTGGTGCAGACCCAGAACAAGGGCAAGACCACGGTCGACGAGCTCGGCGCGTCGATCGGCGCCGTCATACCCACGGCGGCCGCCTACGGCGTGAGCCTCGACAACCTGCTCACCGGCTACGTGGAGCTCACCAAGCAGGGCATCAACACGGCCAACGCGACCACGGCGCTCAACGGCATGCTCACCGAGCTGGCCGACGACGGCAGCGTCGTGAACGGCATCCTGCAGGACATGTCGGGCAAGACGTTCGGCGAGCTCATGAGCAGCGGCGCGAGCCTGGGCGACGTGATGTCGATGCTCATGGAGCGAGCCGGCGGCAACAGCGAGGAGTTCGCCAACCTCTGGAGCAACGTGCGCGCTTCCAAGGCCGCGCTCGCCCTGGCGAACGCCGGCGCCGACGAGTTCAACGCCGAGCTCGACGCGATGGCGACGTGCTCGGGCAACGTCTCGGCGGCCCTCGAGGACCTCGTAACGCCGAGCTCGCGCGCGAACAAGGCCATGAACGCCATGAAGAACACGGGCATCGAGCTCGGCGAGCAGTTCCTGGGCGCCCTGGCCCCGGCCCTCGAGGGCGCGGCGGGCAAGGCGCAGAAGCTGTTCAAGTGGTTCAGCAGCCTGGACCAGGGGACCAAGCAGACCATAGCCTCCGTCATCGGCGTCGCCGCGGCGGCGGGGCCGGCGGTGCTGGGCCTGTCGAAGATGGCCGGGGGAGTGTCCTCGGCGCTGTCCGCGTACGGCAACCTCACCGCGAACCTCGCGAGGGTGTCGGCAGAGGGCGGCAAGCTCGCCGGCGTCGCCGGGACGCTCGGCACGGCGTTGTCGGGCCCCGCGGTCGCCGGCGCGCTCGCGGCGGGCGCCGCGGTGGCCGTCGTGGCGACCGCCGCGTACGACGCCTGGAAGCGCGCCGACGAGCTCGAGGGCGCGACCACGCGGCTCACCGAGGCCTGCACGTCGGGGGCCCCGTCGCTCGAGGCGGCGTCGGCCGGCATGCTGGCCATCGGCCAGGCCTCGGGCCGCGCGGCCGTCGACGTCGACGGCCTCACCCGGGCGCAGAGCGAGCTCGCATCGGAGATCGCCGAGCGCAACTCGCAGGCGCAGTCCGACATCAACCGACTCGAGAGCGCGCGCCAGGTCCTCGACCGGTACATGAACACGACCGTCGAGGGAGCGCAGGCCCAGGGCCAGTTCCGCGCGGCCATCGCCACGGTGAACGAGCTGTGCGGCACCCAGTACGAGGTCGTCGACGCGGCCAACGGCAAGGTGGCCGACGAGCGCGGCGAGCTGCTCGAGACGTGCGGCGCCATCGACGAGTACATCGCCAAGAAGCAGCAGCAGATCCGCGCCGACGCGCTCACCGAGAACCTCGGCGACCTGTACAAGCAGCAGGCCGACGACATCGCGGCCGTGGCCGAGAAGACCGAGGCTCTGCGCCGCGCGCAGGCCGACCTCGCCGCGGCAGAGGACGCCGGCATGACGGGCGAGACGTGGCAGACTTACGCGGACAACGTGTCGACCGCCGAGGCCGAGCTCGCCAAGGCGCAGTCGAACTTCGACTCATGCACGAAGTCGATCGAGGCGACCGAGGAGATGCTCGGCAACGCGGCCGCCGCGGCCGACGACGCCGACGCGTCGCTCTCGACGCTCGCCTCCGGCAACTCGGTCGTCGCGGGGTACTTCGGCGAGGCGACCGACGACCTGTCGGCTTTCTGCGGGTCCCTGGAGGCCGCCGGCGTCTCGACCGAGCGGTTCCGCAGCCTGTCCGACACCGAGCTGCTCGGCCTCGCGCAGTCCTGGCGCGGCAGCACCGACGACATACGGGGGTACATGGACGGGCTCGCGTCCGAGATGCCCGGGAAGGGCGAGGCGGCGGCCCAGGGCGCGGCAGACGGCATCGCATCGGGGCAGGGCGCGGTCTCGGCAGCTGCGGGCGGCCTTGCGTCAGCCGCCGAGGGACCGGTGGATGGCGCCGTCGGCGGGATGTACACGGCGGGCGGAGACATGTCGGACAACCTCGCGTCGGGCATCTCCAGCGGCTCCGGCGTCGTCTCGACGGCGGCCGGGAAGATCTCGAGCGCGGCATCGGCGATGGGCAATGGAGACTCGTCGACGTGGGGCTCCCACCTCGTGCAGAGCTTCGCGAGCGGCATGAGGAGCGCCGCGCACCTCATCGACGAGGCGTCGAGCTTCATCGGGGGCAAGGTCTCCGCGTTCCTGGGGCACTCGGTGCCGAAGAGGGGGCCGCTGCACGTCGGCGGCATGGGCGAGGCGCTCTGGGGCGAGCATGCCGCCGAGAACTTCGCGCGCGGCGCGCGGAACCGGGTTTCCTACGTGGAGGGCGCCTTCGCGGAAGTCGCGGCGGCGGCCGAGGCGGGCATGCGCATGCGCGCCCCGGCGGGCGCGTTCCAGGCGGCCCCGGGCGGCATGTGGGCGCAGGCGCCGCTGCAGGCGCAGGCGGCGCAGCCGCAGGTGGTGGAGAACAAGACCGAGGTCTACGTCGACGGGTCGATGCTCGACGTGGGCGGTCGCGTCGCGACCGCGCTCGACGACTTCCTGTTCGAGCTCGAGAGGGAAATGGCGGTGTAGCGAATGGGCAAGTGCACGACATTCGGGATGGCGGGCGTCTCCGGGACCGACCGCCAGGTCAAGTTCACGTGGAAGTGCGGCGAGCAGCACGTCGACCACTACGCCCTGCGCTTCTACTACTACACCTCGAAGAACGGGTGGGTGCTCGGCAGCGAGACGAACGCGAACTCGAGGCAGGCCACCTGGACGGTGCCGTCGAACCACACTATCACCAAGGTCAAGCTGTGCGCGAAGGTGGTCTACAAGACCCATTCGGTCACGACCGGCTCCGGCGACAAGAAGAAGACGAAGCAGGAGCCCTGGGGCACCGACACGTGGGCGGAGAAGGCCTGGACTGTGCCGGCAAACGTGAAGGCGTCGAACAAGGAGCTCGACGTCAAGGCGACGGCGCTGAAATCGGCCGAGAGCGCCCAGGTCGCCGGCGCCAAGAACAGCAACGCCGCAGCGGTCGAGAAGGCGAAGAACGGCGAGACGCCGAAGATGGTGCGCCTCTACCTCGCCGCCGCGGCCAACTACGACACGGCGTCCGAGCAGTACACGAGGGCGGTGAAGCCCTCGTCGGCGTCGGCAGCCGCATCGTCGGCGAGGTCCGCCAGGTCATCTGCCGCATCCGGAGCCGACCAGTACTGCAAGACGCTCCTCGCCCAGGCGAAGAACTACGCCAAGAGCGGCGCGGACTACGTCGCATACGCGAGCAACGCGCGGGCGGTCTACGGCTTCGCCGACGCGGCAAAGGGCGAGAAGTCTGCGGCGGCCGAGTACTCGAAGGCCGTCAAGGCGTGCCAGTCGGTCATAGACTTCGACAACGCGAGCGCCGCGAACAAGGGCAAGGCGCAGGACATGAAGTCGGCGTACTCGGGCGCGGCGTCCTCAGCGACGTCCAGGGCCGCCTCCGACGCCCAGAGCAACGCCACTGCGTACGAGACGGCGCCCGCCGCCCCGTCGCTCACGAGCGCCTCGGTGAGCGGCGGCAAGGCGACCCTGAGGTTCGCCTGCAACGCCCCGTGGGCCGCCTACGTCGAGGTCCAGGCGCACGTGACGACCGGGAACAGCGCCGCCGACGCAAAGTCGACGTGGGGTCCCGGCAAGTACGTCGCGAAGAAGCTCAACACGGCAGACGGCGCGATGACGTACAAGCACAGCGTCCCGGCGGGCTCCAAGATGAGGTTCCGCATCCGCGCGGTGCTCGCGGGCAAGGACCACCCGAGCGAATGGGTCTACACCGACACCCTGCACGGCGCGCCGCTGCCGTCGAGGAAGCTCGCGCTGAAGGTCCTCTCCCAGTCGAGCGTGAAGGCCACATGGGAGAACGACGGCGCGGCGGGCGAGTCCATCGAGCTGCAGTGGTCGACGTGGTACTCGAAGGGCGACGCCTGGAAGCAGAACGCGACCTCGCAGATCACGACCGTCCCGCTCGGCGCCAACGTGCACGAGCACACGTTGGCGGGGCTCCCCGCAGGCACGAAGGTGTACGTGCGCGTGAAGCGCGTGAGCGGCGGCGGGTCGGCATGGGCGAAGCTCGCCGGCAACGAGAAGGCCGTCACGGCGAGCGCCACGACCGTCGCGGCGAAACCGGTGAAGCTCGCCGACCTCACCGGGATGAAGGTCACGCTCGTGAACTCGAACCAGAGCGCGCGGGTGTACTTCGAGGGGAAGGTGGAGGACGGGGCGAGCGTCACGGTCCAGCGGTGCTCCGTCAAGGGGTCGTTCGCTAACAACGTGGTCGAGAACATCACGAGCTACACGTACACGCCGACAACCGCCTCGCAGACGAAGCACGAGATCAGCGTGGGTCCGCTCGACGCCGGCAAGAAGAACTACTTCCGCGTGCTGAAGCAGAAGGACGGGCAGGCGGCCTGGGCGACGTGCGCCAAGGGCGAGTGGCAGCACGGCGACAAGGACAACCGCATAGCGGCAGTCACCGCGCCGGCCGCGTCGAAGGCGCTCTCGGTGCCGTCGGGCCTCACCGCCGCCCAGTACGGAGACGACGGGGTGAAGCTGACGTTCACCGACACCCCGACCGGCGCAGAGCGTTACGAGGTGCAGTACACCGCCGACTCGACCGCCTTCGCGAGCAACGCCTACGGCGAGATCGGGTCGTTCGACCTCACGGAGCCGAGAGCTGGCAAGTCATCGCAAGTCGCCACAGTGACGGGCCTCGAGCCGGGGACGAAGTACTGGCTGCGCGTGCGCAAGAAGGACGGCGAGGGCGCGGGCTCGTGGTCGGCCAACGCCACCTGTACGACGAAGAAGTCGGCGTCCCAGGCCATGACCGCGCTCAAGGGCCTGAAGGCGGCGCTCCTCTCCGACGGCGACTCCGTGAAGCTCACGTTCTCCGGCGTCATCGAGGCCGACGCCGCGTGCAGGATCGAGCACACGTCGTCGAGCATCGCGTTCGCCAACAACGTCGCGGCCGACATCGACTCCGAGGCGTACTCGCCCGCGCAGGCCTCCGCATCGTCCCACACGTACAGCGTGGGCAACCTGGAGCAGGGGAGGCGGCATTGGTTCCGCGTCGTCAAGTCGATGGGCGGCAAGACCGTCTACGCCGACGTGGCGTCGGGTGCGTGGAAGGCCACTGCGAAGGTGTGCGCCGTCGACGTGCCGGCGCCGGCGGCCGGGGCGATCGCAAAGCCCGCCTCGCTCACGGCCACCGCGCCCAGGGCGAACGCCATACAGCTCTCGTTCACCTGCGCGGCGAGGGCCGGGGACGAGTTCGAGGCGCAGCTCGCGCCCTACCTGGAGGCCTTCACGGCGAACGCCGCCGGCGACATCAAGTCGTTCGCCCTGTCCGAGCCGAGCACGTCCTCGGCGTCGCAGGTGATCACGGCCACGGGGCTGGACTCGGGCAAGACCTACTGGGCGCGGGTCCGGAAGAAGGCGGCGACGGGCGCGGGCCCGTGGTCGGCCACCGTGAGCCGCGCGACAATGAAGGACTCGGCCGCCGACATGGCGAAGCTCACCGGACTGAAAGCCGAGCGCCTCGCCGACGGGGCCACGGTGAGGCTCACGTGGTCCGGCGTCGTCGAGCAGGAGTCGACCTGCACCGTGCAGCACACGTCGGTCGCCAACGCCTTCGACGACAACATCTCCGGCGCGATCGAGACCGAGCAGTACACGCCGGCGCAGGCCTCCGACACGAGGCACACCTTCTCGGTGACCGGGCTGGCACCCGGTGAGACGCACCGCTTCCGCATCGCGAAGGCGATGAACGGCTCGACGCTCTACGCCACCGTGGCATCGGGGTCGTGGCGGGCCTCGGCGAACGTCGCCGCGGTGGCCGTGCCGGCGGCCGCCATGGTGTCGCCGGGGGTGCCGGCGAACCTCGTGGCCACGACCCCGCGCGAGGGCGCCATCCGCATCGCGTTCGAGTGCTCCGCGCTCGAGGGCGAGGCGTTCCAAGCCCACGTGACGCCGTACGCCGACGCATTCGACGACAACGCCGCCGCCGACATAGCCGAGCACGAGCTCGACGAGCCGGACACGGCGTCGGCCTCGCAGGTCATGACGATCTCGGGGCTCGAGGCGGGCAGGACGTACTGGGTGCGCCTGCGCAAGCGCTCGCAGGGAGGGGCCGGGGAGTGGTCCGAGGTCGTCGAGGTTAGCCTCGACGCGCCGTCGACCTCGACCGAGGAGCTCTCGGCGCCGACGCCCACCCGCACCGACCCGTCGTACGCCGCGGGCGGAGAGGCGGTCCTGTCGTGGATCCACAACAGCTCTGAGAACAGCGACCAGAGCGCCTACGAGGTGCGCCTGGCCGCCACGCCGGCGGAGGGCTCGCCCTCGGAGTCGGTGGTGGCCGGGGGGACGGCGAACGCGCTGGCCCTCGACCTGTCGACCTACGCCGACGGCACGTCCGTGGAATGGTGCGTGCGCACGGCCGGCGTGCTCGCGGGCCACTGGTCGCCCTGGAGCGCGGCGCAGTCTTTCGCCGTCGTCGCCCCGCCCACGGCGGGCATGTCGCTCGCCGACGCGTCGGGCGCGCTGGTGGGGGGCGACGCGGCCCTCACGTCGCTGCCGCTGTCGGTCACGGTCACGGCGGGCGC
>CAMOLV010000061.1 GCA_946619045.1 uncultured Coriobacteriales bacterium
TGCTCCAAGCTGCAGGACTGGTCGGTCATGGAGCTCGAGCTCAACGGCAACTACCACCTCGCGCGCCTCTGCTTCGACACGCTCTCCAACCAGTCGATGACCTTCCACACCTCGCGCTTCGGCGGCGCGCTCGTCAGCCAGACCAGCCGTTTCATGAGTGGCTATACGGGCCTCGTCGACGTGGTCGTCTACTCGCTCATCCCCACCATCGCGAGCATCGTCTGCACCATCGTCACGCTCGCGCCGGTCGCCCCGCTCTTCGTGCTGATCCTCTTCGCCCTGCTCACGCTCTATGTGGTGGTCGCCTACACCATGTACGAGAAGATCCTGCCCCTCTCCGCCGCCACCGCCGCGGCGCAGAACCGCCTCTCCGGCGTGCTCTCCGACGCCGTCACCAACATCCTCGCCGTCAAGACCTACGGTCGAGAGGACTACGAGCGCGGCCTGTTCAACGATGCCGATAAGGACGCGATGGCGGCCGAGAAGCGCTCGATGAACGCGATGATGGCCCGTGGCGCCATGACCTCGACGCTGATCACCATCATCATGCTCGTGACCTCGATCTTCGTGACGGGCGGCAATGCCTGGTACGGCATCTCCGCCGGCACGCTCGTGATGATGTTCTCCTACACCTACCAGCTCTCGATGCGCTTCAACTACATCAACTCGATGATGCAGCGCATGAACCGCGCGGTGGGCGACGCCGCCGAGATGACCCGCATCCTCGATGAGCCCCGCCTGGTGGAGGACGCTCCCGACGCGCAGCCGCTCGAGGTGCGCGACGGCGCCATCGACTTCGAGAACCTCTCGTTCCGCTATCTCGACGCCGCCGAGGGCGACTATGTGTTCCAGGGTCTCGACCTGCATGTTCCCGCAGGCCAGCGCGTGGGCCTCGTGGGCCGTTCTGGCTCCGGCAAGACCACGCTCACCAAGCTGCTGCTGCGCCTCGCCGACGTGCAGGATGGCCGCGTGCTCGTGGACGGCCAGGACATCAGCCTCTGCACGCAGCAGTCGCTCCGCCGCCAGATCGCCTACGTGCCCCAGGAGGCGCTGCTCTTCCATCGCTCCATCCGCGAGAACATCGCCTATGGACGTCCCGATGCCACCGACGAGGAGATCCGCGAGGCGGCGCGCCAGGCCAACGCGCTCGAGTTCATCGACAAGCTCCCGAGGGGCATGGAGACCATGGTGGGGGAGAGGGGCGTCAAGCTGTCCGGCGGCCAGCGCCAGCGCGTGGCCATCGCCCGCGCCATCCTCGCCGACTGCCCGATCCTCGTGCTCGACGAGGCGACCTCGGCGCTCGACTCCGAATCCGAGGCGGCCGTGCAGGGCGCGCTCCAGAACCTCATGGCCGGCCGCACCTCGATCGTGGTGGCGCACCGCCTCTCGACCGTGGCCTCGCTCGACCGCATCGTGGTGATCGAGGACGGCAGCATCGTCGAGGACGGCACGCACGCCGAGCTCTCCCAGGCGGGCGGCGTCTACGAGACCCTCTGGGATCGCCAGACGGGCGCGTTCCTCGAGGCGGAGTAAATCCAAGGGCATAACGAAATAACGGGGCCGCATCACGCGGCCCCGTTGCATTGTCTTTGCGAAACGCCCTACAGGTTGTCCCAGTTCTCCTCGACGTAGCGCAGGACTTCCTCGTAGTCGGTGCTTCCCTCGCCGAGCATCTCGAGGGCATCCGGCAGGCTCACGCCATATCTCTTGAGCCGTCCGTAATTCTCCCTGGTCCAAGCGATGGCTTCCTGGTCGAAAACGCCTCCTGCGATGTGCTCGAGCAGCTCGTCGGGGAGTTCGATGCCGCCTTCGAAGTTCTCTGCTATGATGCGCTCCTTCTCTTCTTTGTTCATTCCCTCTTGCACCGGATGGGTTACCGCGGGTTCTCGATCTTGTCGCCTACGATCCAATAATCGCAGGTGGCGGCTCCATCGGCGATGGTGTGCTCGCGATAGAGCTTGGAGTGGATGAGCTTGCACATGAGGTGGTCGAGCTCGCAGATCGCGGGCGTGACCTCGCTCACGCCGAGCTCCGCCATGTACTCCGCGATGGGGCAGCGCGTGTACTCGAAGAAGATGCCATCCCTGTGGAGGGCGTCGTCGAACCGGACGCGCCATGCCGAATCGAACTCGCCCTCGTGCGCCTGCGCCCAGGCCTCGGTGTTCTTCATGCCCTCGAGCTGGAAATCGAGGCTGCGGTTGCCGTTCTTGACCAGCCCGACCGCCTTGAGGACGGGAATGCCCAGCACATCCGCTGTCATCTGGCGCAGACCATCCACGGAGATGGCGCCATCGGCACCCATCCAGAGCGCGACGAAGACCATCGATTCGCAGAAGGTGCCCAGCATGGGGTTATCGTCTCCCAGATCTGGCGCGCAGAGGAGCAGGTCGCGGTATGCCTGCGCGCCCTTGGCATAGGCGCGGTCGGCGACCTCGCGTCCGAAACGCTTGGCTATGGAGCGTTTGGCGAACGGCGCGATGAGATGCCAGTACTGCGGCTTGTAGGGAACCATCCGGACTCCTTCTTCGAGACTGCTTCAAAAATGATACGGTTGTCCGCGCCGCTCCGTCCCAGTACCATGGCATATAATCTGCGGCCGTCGACCCGCAATCGCCGATAGGAGCACGAGCATGAAGGAGTTCTCCGCCAAGCACCCCATCGTCTTCGGTGCCATCCTCTTCATCATCGCCTTGATCGCCGCGCTCGTTCCCACGGCGGCGCTCCAGATGGCCGGCTTCACGACCGAAAGCGCTGCTGCCGTCGGCAGGCTCATCGTCGGCATCATCCTGCTCGCCATCTTCCGCTCGAGCATCTCGTGGGAGTCATCCTTCAAGGGCCTGCGCTGGGTGCTTCCCGCGCTCCTCATCGTTGTTTGGAACATCGCGCTCGAGCTTATCGCGGGCAACACGCCCGTCGGCTCCGCGGGCATCGTCGAGGCGCTGCTCCTCGGCCTCGCACCCGCGATCTTCGAGGAGTCCATCTTCCGCATCGCCGTGATCGGCAAGCTGCGCGAGGGCGGCAGGGGGGCATGGCATGCGCTCTGGGCACCGTGTTGAGGAGATTGAGCGAGGCGATGGCGGTGCCGAGCTGATGCGTGGATGTCCTCCAAGGCGTGTGCGATGCGCCGTTCACGTGCATTGCGGGTGCTTCTACACAGAATAGCAACCATGGGTTGGCCATACGGTAAAATGCTGATACAACCGTATAGGCCTGCTCGTGGAAGGAGCCGCTATGATCCGTACCAACAGCGTCGAGCTCACCTCCTTGCCTGCAGCGATCGCCTATCGCCGCAAAGGGGCATCCGGTGATGCCGCCATTGTGATCGTACGGGCTGACGAGCCTCAGCCCGGAATCGCCACCATCAGCAAGACCTCCGGCGAGCCCATCCTCGCCGCCAACACCCCCGCTGCATATCCTGCCGAGGCATTCGCCGAGGCCATCGCGCTTACCGCGGGCATGCCGTACCGCAAGCTGGGCAAGCCCGCCGCGCCTGCGCTCGTGCCCGCGCCCGTGGAGGATGAGGCCGAGGACGAGGCCGCCGAGGTCATCGTCGACGGAGCCGAGTATCAGGCGGTCCTCGACGCCTTCACCGACAAGAACGGGAAGTTCTCGTACGATCTCATGAACAAGAGCATGATCCAGCTCGCCCATCGCAGCACCGTCGTCGCCAGGATGGTCGCGGCTGCGGCTGCCGAGAAGGACATCGCCGACTACGTCATCGGTACGCGCTTCCGCAACATCACCGGCAACCACGACCTCACCGACGAGCAGGTCTCGAAGATGGCCGAGCTCATCGACGAGATCGATCCGCGCGGTGCGTTCAAGGAGCTCAAGGCCAAGATCCGCGAGATGAGCGGCAAGGCCAAGAAGAAGTAGCAGCTCCGATTATTCAAGGGAGTCGGCGCGGGCGGGCCTTCTGGTCCGCCCGCGTTTACTATGCCAGGAAGACGAGCGGTGCTCCGTCGCTGGAGATGATACCGCCCCTGACCTCGATCGGCTTGGCATCGATCAGGTTGATGTAGGTGCCGTCCTCGACGTCCAGCTGCACCTCCGCGACTTGACCGCTCAGCGAGAACACGCCGATCGCGCGGCCCCAGTCGCCCTCGCGCGTGAGCACGGCGATGTCGTAGCCGTCGAACGCGGTTGCCGAGAAGAAGTCCTCGCAGCCGAAGACCTCGTGCTTGATCTGGGCGAGCCTCGTCATGAGGGGAGCGAGGTCGATGCCGTCGTCCCAGACCACGGGATCCTTGTCGAAGAGGCCGACGGTGTGCGCGGAGCCGGCCTCCTCGCCTGCGTAGACGAGCGTCGCGCCCTTGAGGAAGTAGATGAACGCGGTGAGGTTCACGAGGTCGAGCCCGCGGCCCAGACGCGATGCGATGCGGGGAAGGTCGTGGTTCTCAAGATAGCGCATCTTGTTGAAGCCGCGCGGATAGACGGTTTCCTGGAACGAGACCAGGTCGAGGTAGTGGGAGAGGGGAGCGTGCCCCGCGACCCAGGTGTCGAACACGGTCTGAACGTCATAGGAGTATTCCATGTCGAATGCCGCGTACGCCTCGGTGTCGGTTGCGCTGTAGAGGCCGCGCCTGCGCATCTCGGCGCCGAACTCGCGATGGACCGTCTCGGCGAGCCAGATGCAGCCGGGGCGGACCTCCTCGACCTCGGCGCGAGCGCGCTCCCAGAACTCGACGG
Organism: uncultured Coriobacteriales bacterium; assembly: GCA_946619045.1. Lineage (GTDB taxonomy): Bacteria > Actinomycetota > Coriobacteriia > Coriobacteriales > Atopobiaceae > RUG721. The sequence goes on from CAMOLV010000061.1 coordinate 4,690, forward strand.
GCACGAAGCTCGCCACGTCGCAGCGGAAGCCGTCGACGATGCGGGCCCACTGCTTGAGCGTCTCGATCTGGTAGTCCCACAGCGCGGGGTCGGATGTGTAGTCGAGGTCGATGATGTCGGTCCAGTCGCCCACGTGGTTGCCGGGATTGCCGTCGGGCTTCTTGTAGAACCATTCGGGATGGGTCTCCCACAGCACCGAATCGGGCGAGGTGTGGTTGTAGACCACGTCGATGATGCACTTCATGCCCTGCGCGTGGATGGCGTCGACCAGCGCCTCGAGATCCTCGAGCGTGCCGTACTCGGGATTGACGGCGCGGTAGTCGCGGATGGCGTAGGGGCTGCCCAGCGTTCCCTTGCGCGCCTTGGTTCCCAGCGGATGGATGGGCATGAGCCACACGATGTCGGTGCCGAGGGAGCGGATGCGCGGCAGATCGGGGATGAGCGCGCGGAACGTGCCCTCCTCGGTGTGGTTTCGGACGAAGACCGAATAGATGACGGCCTGCTGGAGCTTTTCGTTGATGGCGTGCGGCATGTGCGGACCTTTCTTGTTGGGTTTTCGGAGGGAATGATACTCCACCGGGCTTTGAAGGGAGGTGGCGGAGCGAAAATCCCGCTGGTGATGCACACAAGCTGCAGGAAGGAGCTGTGGCGAGAATCTTATGCAGCTTCACCGCATCGGACTAGTTGAATATGCAATTCAGGGGTTCATGGTTCCTCCGGCCCGACGGCGCTGCATCACCAGCAGGTTTTTTGATGATCCGACAGCGACTTCAGAACCACATGACCGCTCGCCGGCGAATAGATAACGTTCGCAGAAGAGAAAAGTTAATCCAATAGTTGAAAACCGCCTGACCAGCAGAGTATACTATTGGAAACGTTTCCAGTAACGTTACCAGAAACGCTACCGGTTCGCAGACGTTTAACTAGCTTTACTAAATGTAGTAGAAGGCGCGCATGACCACCATCAAGGACATAGCAGCGTATTGCAACGTCGCCGTAAGCACCGTCTCGCGTGTGCTCAACAATCATCCCGATGTGAGCGCAGACACCCGCGAGAAGGTCCTCGACGCCGTCCGCAGCCTCCACTACGTCCCCAACAACGCCGCCCGCGACCTGGTCCTGCCCCAGAGCGACATGATCGGCCTCGTGGTGCGCGGTGCCGAGAACCCATTCTTCACGCCCATCATCCGCGCAATCGGCAAGAGCTGCGAGGCCAAGGGATACACCATGGCCATGCACCAGATTCCCGCCGGCGCCGACGAGGTGGGGGAGGGCGCCAAGCTCGCGCAGTCCAAGCGCCTCAAGGGCCTCATCCTCCTCGGCGGCCGCTACGACTACACGCAGGAAGACCTCAAGGCGCTCGGCGTCCCGTTCGTGTGCTGCACCTACACCAACCACTTCGGCGATCTCGACCCCAGCGCGTTCTCGTCCGTCTCCATCAATGACAAGGCCGAGGCCACGCGTGCCGTCAACAAGCTGATCGAGCAGGGCCATACCAAGATCGCCATCCTGCTCGACTCGAAGAACGACCACTCCATCAGCGAGCGCCGCTACAAGGGTTACCGCGAGGCGCTCGAAGCCGCCAGCATCGCCCCCGACGAGGGCCTTGTCTGCGAGACGGGAAGCTTCACGATGGCAGCCGCCTTCAAGCGTACCGAGCAGTTGCTCGCCGAGCGTCCCGACGTCACCGCCATCTTCGCGGTAGCCGACACCATGGCCATCGCCGCGATGAAGGCGATCGCCGACGCGGGCCGCTCCATCCCCGACGACATCTCGATCATCGCCATCGACGGCATCGAGATGTCGCTCTACACCACGCCCACGCTCACCACGCTTGTCCAACCGCAGGCGTCCATCGGCGAGAAGGCTGTGGAGATCCTGGTTAACGTGCTGGATAACGGCGCAGATTGCAGCCATATCCGGCTCGAGACAACCCTGAGGCCCGGGGGAACCGTGGGCCATGTCCATTCGTAGACTTGGCGCAGAAGGACGCTAAGCAAAGACAGGAGGAGTAATCATGAGCAAGAAACTTACCCGTAGGGCCTTCCTCGGCACCACCGGCCTCATGGCCGCCACCCTTGCCGCGTGCGGCGGCAACAACGGCGGCGGCGAGGCCCCCGCTGACGGCGGCGAGGCTCCGGCTGACGGCGGCGAGACCCCCGCAGCTTCCGGTTCCGTGTACTGGCTGAACTTCAAGCCCGAGCTGGATGAGACCGTCCAGAACCTCGCCAAGAAGTACACCGAGACCACCGGCGTGCCCGTGAAGGCCGTCACCGCCGCTTCCGGCACCTATCAGCAGACCCTGCTCTCCGAGATGGACAAGTCCGAGGCCCCGACCCTCTTCGTCATCGGCAACGCTGCCGGCGTCCAGGAGTGGGGCGACTACGCGATGGACCTCAAGGGCACCGCTATCGAGTCCGAGCTCTCCACCGACGCCTACAACCTGTATGACGACAACGGCAAGCTCGTCTCCATGGGCTACTGCTACGAGTGCTACGGCATCGTCGCCAACGCCGACCTCATCGAGAAGGCCGGCCACAGCATCGACGACATCAAGGACTTCGAGAGCCTGAAGGCCGTCGTCGAGGACATCCACACCCGCGCTGCCGAGCTCGGCTTCGACGCCTTCGTCGCCACCGACATGGACGACAGCTCCAGCTGGCGCGTCACCGGCCACCTCGCCAACCTCGTGTACTACTACGAGGAGCAGGACCAGGGCGCCTTCGACTCCAACACCTCGTCGATCTCCGACAAGTACCTCCCCAACTACAAGAACATCTACGACCTCATGATCAACAACTCGCTCGTCGATCCCACCACGCTCGCGACCGGCGGCCATGATCCCGCGAACCAGTTCATGAGCGGCCAGGCCGCCTTCTTCCTGACCGGCTCCTGGGACTACGCTTCCCTCTCCGCCGCCCAGCCCAACGTCAAGATGCTCCCGTACTACTGCGGCGTTGCCGGCGAGGAGAAGGCCGGCCTGAACTGCGGCACCGAGAACTGCTGGGCCATCAACG
>CAMOLV010000062.1 GCA_946619045.1 uncultured Coriobacteriales bacterium
CGAGGAGGGCCTCGGCAACCTCGACGGCATCAAGGCGCTCTTCTCGCGCATCGCGAACCGCACGAGCACGTTCGTCTCGCTCGACTGCTACGCGCCGTTCATCGTGACCGAGCCCGTGGGATCGCATCGCTGGAGGCTCGTCTGCACGACGCCGGGCGGGCACAGCTATTCGAACTTCGGATCGCCCAACGCAATCCAGCAGATGAGCGAGTTCATCGGCGATTTCTATGCGCTCAGGAGGCCCGACGAGAAGCTCATCACGGTCAACGTGGGCCATATCGAGGGCGGCACCACCGTCAACTCGATCGCCCAGCGCTCGGAGGCGCTGATCGAGTACCGCTCGACCTCCGAGGAATGCCTCGAGACCATGCGCGGACGCCTCGAGGAGCTGGTCGCCCGCAGGACCGCGGGCAGCATCCGCTTCGAGCTCGAGCTCTTGGGCATCAGGCCCGGCATGGGCCCCGTCCCGGCAGACGCGCAGGAACGCCTCGTCGCAACCTGCGAGGATGCGGTCAAGGCGACGATCGGCTCCGCCCCGCGCAGGAATTCGGGCTCGACCGACTCCAACGTGCCCCTCTCGCTCGGCATCCCCGCCGCAACCGTGGGCGTCATCCGCGGCGGCGGGGCGCATACGCGCGAGGAGTGGGTCGAGGTGTCGAGCCTCGCCCCTGGCGTGGACTGCGCGCTCGAGCTCATGGAGCGCATCGTCTGCGCATAGCCCCTCCAGCGACAACCGACCGCCTGTTACCGCCGTTGGCCAAGCTTCGCTTGTTTTAATGCAACCCCTTGCCTATAGTGTGTACTGCATGGGAACGCACATGAGACGGAGCAGCCATGGCACAGCGCGCAAACATCGAGCAGTACGTGTTCGGAACCACATCCCTCATCGCCAACCGCATGGCGGCATCCATCGACGCCGAGCTCGCCGGCATCACCTACAAGCAGTGGTTCTTCCTCATGATGATCGACCGCATGGACTCGCTCGAGAAAAGCGTGCATGATGTTGCGCAATTCATCGGAACAACTCGGCAGAATGCGCGCAAGATCATCGAGCAGCTCGAGAACAAGGGGCTCGTCGAGACGTCCGTGTCGCGCATCGACGCCCGCGCCCTCAACGTGAAGGTAACGCGCAAGGGCAGGAACTGCCTCGCCAAGAACGCGCCGCTCGTTGCGGATGCGACCGGCTCGCTCTTCAAGAACGTCTCGGATAAGGAGCTCACGGCGTTCGCGGGCACGCTCGGCAAACTCGTCGCCACCCTTACCGCGGAAGACGAGGGCTAGAAGCTTCCCCTTGGAACCCGACTTGGGTATCTGGATAGAAGTGTCGAGATTCTTATCCCGATGACCAAGTTCGGTTGCGAATCGACACCGGAAACCGCCTGATCGGGCTCTCAGCGCACCGGTTCCTCGCCCGTGACGCGCTTTCCCAGGTAGTTGGCGAACTTCTCGGTATAGAAGCGGTAGTACGAGTAGGCGCGCGCCGTGCGCATGCGCTCGAATGCGGGAATACCCGCCCAGATCATCGAGGGAAACGCAAAGAGCGGGAGGTAGAGCGGCCCGAAGATGAGCGATTGGATGCAGTGGCCGTACTCGTGCACGAGGAGCCTCTCCTGCTGCTTCTCCATGTAAGCGCGCGTGGACGGATGGTCGGCCCCTTTGAGGTAATCCGGGATGAAGATGAACGGCCCCAGCGAGAGCCCGCGCATCGACTTCCACTTGGTCACGAAGGCGCAGCGGTAGCGCATGCCCTTATCCCCCGGAACCAGTGCGTACATGGCGGCGCCGACCAGCGTCTGCGGCAGACCCCACACGAGCTGGACGATGGCGAACGCGCTCTTTTTGGCTACACTCAACATGGTGCAAGTATACCCGCATGCGGAGGAGCAATGGCAGATGCGCCGCACACCATAGTCGCCACCGAGCGCGCATGGGCGCTGCGCGTCATCGTGCTGCTCTCCGTCTGCACGACCGTCACTGCGGTCTTCATCATCATGTCCTGGCCCTTCACGCCTGCAAGCCTCCTCCTCGTCGCGCTCTCGTGCGCGGTGCTCGCGATCGACGTCTTCCATCTCGTCAGAGGCGAGATCAGCGTCGGGCTCGTGCCCATCGCGATCTCGGCGATAGGGCCTGCGGCGATCGCGGCCTACATGGCGACCGGCAACGTGTTCGCGCTTCCCGCGGCGGTCACGGGATTCGGCGTCGCGGGATACATGCTCTTCTGGTTCGAGCGCATGGCGCGGGCGAACCAGCCTACCCGGGATGCCGCCGACGGAGGGACGGCCATCGTGCTCGGCTGCGCCGTCAAATACGGCAAGCCGTCGACCACGCTCCAGCTGCGCCTCGATGCCGCGCTCGCGCTCTGGCAACGCCATCCCGGCATGCGCGTCATCGTCACGGGAGGTGTGTCCGACCCGCATGAGCGCAGCGAGGCGGCGGTCATGGCAAGCTGCCTTGAAGCCGCGGGCATACCCCGCGACCAGATCATCATCGAGGACCGCGCACTCAACACCGAGGAGAACCTCGCGAACGCGCGGGCGCTCATAGGGCAGCGAGGGCTGGAATCGCCTGTCTGGCTCGTCACGAGCGACTACCACATGTGGCGCGCCGCAGCCATCGGACGCTCGGTGGGGCTCGACACGATCCCGTGCGCGGCGAAGACGCCCACCTCCACACGGCTCATCCAATGGTGCCGCGAGGTGCTTGTCATCCTGTTCGGCAGTTGAAATAGCAAATCTGGTTGCATTATCAATATAGAACAAATGTTTGCTTTTCGTCAGCTCATCGATTAGACTACTTATATCGAACATTTGTTCTGTAAGGAGGTCTCGATGGTGCGGATGATTGGGCACGAAGGTTTGTACATCCACTTCTGCGAAGGGTGTCTGGCGGGGGTCGAATTCGACAAGCGAACGCTGCTCCAGGAAGGCAGGCGCGGGTATCGCTCTCCATCCGACCGCCTCTCCATCATTGCCTCCATCGGCTATTCCCCGAGTGAAACTTCGAGCAATCCCTACGATTGGTATTGGGAACCGTGTTCGTGGCAGTTCGACGACGAGCACATTATGAGAACCAAGGCGCCTGCCGGATCATCTTTGGATGAGGCGCTCGCACGCACAACCTGCGACCTCATCAAACGCGCGCTGCGCTTCGTCGGCGCACAGCTGCCCGAAAACAAGGCAAAGGCGAGCCTTATCGCAGCCGCTGCTAACGATCTTCCCAATTCAATGGGCAAACTCGACGAGCTGCTCCGCACTGCCGACCAAGACGCATTCGATCTGCTGCTCAAAACCATGCAAGGCGGACAGATTCCCCTATCAGTTTGTCGATACGCCGCACTTGCGGGTGCCTTTCCCTACGTGTTCGAAGGAAAGACGCAAAAGGATACCGTCGCGTTCATGCCGTCAGAACTCAGAGAAGCAGCCGCATCGCTTGACCTCGACTCCATCATCGCAGAACGACGTTTCAGGAATCTACTCGACAAGACGCTTCGCGATGCCGCCATCCTCTGCGGCATTGCAGATTTCAATGAGATCCTCGCCCTTTCTCTGCTTGAAGCGCCTGAGTTCACAGGCGACGCCGACAAAGTCGACGACATGCTTGCCAAGCTATGCGAGCAAAGCGACTGCTACAAGATTCATGCAATCGATGGGGTCAGATACGTAGAAAGCGTGCGCATCCAGTCGTATCCCGTGAACAGCAGTTGCGGCGAGCCAAACGGTCGAAGGGCTTACCGCCCTTGCGTTGCCGAGGTCATCAACAAGATGCATGCAGATTCATCTTCGCCCATTACCGCCGGAGTCATGGCAAATCTCTCCGTAGAGGATCGTCTATACGCGCATCCTGCATCCCGGGCTCTCACCGCATACTTCGACGCTCATGTCCCCTATCAGGAATCAGCATTGACGTTCGCAGACGAGACTATAGACACGCTTATCGACATGGCGCTTTTCAGAGGCACGACGCTCAACGACGCTGTGACCTGGCTCACAAACAAAGGGTGGTATCTCGCAGAGGGCGGCAGCACCGCTCCTCGACTCACTAAGCTCATAGCCGACTTCTGGTCCAACATTCCGCGTTGGGAGCTCAACGGCTGGTCTGAGCGAGAGTGGCTCGACTTGCAAAGCATCCCGACGTTGATCTCCGCTTCAACGCTTGACGAGGAAACGCCGCTCGCTTCGTAGAGGCGAATTCTCTCACACACTGTCGGGGCTCCCTGGCAGACCCAATGCCCACTTATAGTTGACACTATTAGTTATATCTCATAATCTTGAGGAAGAATCATGGACTACAAGGTGGTGTTCTACGAGAACGAGTATGGCAAAGCCCCTGCATATGACTTCATCAAGCAGCTCGCACCTAAACAGAGAGCGAAAGTCGAAGGTGTGTTGAAGATTCTCGAGGAGAAAGGCCCTTCGATTCGAGAACCGTACAGCAAGCATCTTGGCGAAGGGTTATACGAACTCAGGTGCATGCTTGGGGGAGATGCTGTCAGGGTGCTGTACTTCTTTTTCAGGGACAGGATCATCGTTCTGACGAATGGGTTCATCAAGAAAAATGCGAAGACCCCGAGAAAAGAGCTCGAGAAAGCCAAACGCTATATGACTGATTTTCTTTCAAGGGAGTGGCGATGAACATCGATGACCTGAGGACGCTCGATGACCTGCATAGCGAATCGATGCAGAATCCAGAATATGCCGAAGCGTGGGAGAATCTGCAGCCGGAGCTTGCCGTCATGCGCGCCATCATAGATGCACGGTCCTCGCTGGGGCTGACGCAGCAGCAGGTCGCCGAACGTACGGGCATCGCGCAGACCGAAATCAGCAAGCTCGAGAACGGGACGAGAAATCCTTCGATAAAGCTCTTGCAACGCCTTGCCGCAGGACTCGGCTATACGCTCAAAATCGAATTCGTGCCCAAACTTCAAGCGTAAAGACCCTATTCGCGGCGCCCGTCCTCCCAGACCCGATCGATGAGCTTGCCCGCGAACGCGGCGAGTATCTGCTGGAACAACGTGCCGGCGGTCACCGGGAGCATGACCTCGCCCGGGAAATACTGCGCTGCGAGCACCGTGCCCGCCGAGATGTTGCGGAGCCCCGTCTGGAAGGTCATCGTCACCGTGCGAGCACGGTCCCTGCGCAGGAGGTGCGCGACGGCAAGGCCGAGCACGAAGCCGCACGCGGAGAACACGCCGATGAAGATGACGGCGCCGAGGTGCTCCGGCGAAAGGTCGCGCATGTAGGGGGCCGCGGTCGTGGAGTTGGCAAGGATGACGAGCAGGAGCATGACCTTGGTGGCGGGCGCCAGCACCGGCGAGAGCCCGCGCTTGCCCCATCCCCTCCCCGTGTGGTTCACCGCGGTTCCGGCGAGGGCCGGGATCGCGATCTGGACGATCATGGACCGCACCATGCCGAGCGCATCGACCTCGACGGTCGCCCCGAGAAGCACCTTGAGCGTGAGCGGGATCGTGAACGGCGACAGCACGGTCGAGACGAGCAGCGTTGCCAGGCCGAGCGACGGGTCGCCGTCGTACATGCCGATCCACATGGTCGAGACCACGGCCACGGGCACGCAGTACTCCAGCACGATGCCCGTCACGAGGTTCTGGTTCCCGCCGAAGACGAGCGACCCGAGGAAAAACGAGAGCAACGGCATGGCGATCGAGGAGAGCGCGAGGATGATGAGCATGTCCCTGGGATGCGAGAAGGCATCGGCGAGGGTGTTGAAGTCGTTTCCGAGCGAACCCTGGAAGGTGATGATCGCGAACATGGCGGGAACGAGGGGCCTGAGCTGCGAGAACACATCGGGAAAGATCACCGCGAGGATCACGAGCACGGGCGATACCGCCGCGTAATGGCGGCCGACGAAATCGCCGAATCTCTTCCATGCCTCCATGCCCCGCTCCTTTCCAGAACGATAGTATCGCCCTTCGCATCGAGGGGTCGCAACGATGTCACGGAACGGCAATTATCCCTTGCGTTTTAAATACCTACAAATTACTATGAATTAGGCAAATTTGCGGGGCTTCCCCGCTGTTCCGATAGGAGAGGACACTATGGCAGATTCGCTGCTCAAGGTAGCAGGTCTTTCCGCAGGCGCGGGCGACACGCCCATCCTGCACGGCATCGACCTTCAGATCGCGTCCGGCGAGACGCATGTGCTCATGGGACCCAACGGCGCGGGCAAGTCGACGCTCGGCCACGTCATCATGGGCGACCCCGCGTTCAACGTGACGGGCGGGTCCATCATGTTCGACGGCGTCGACGTCACCGAGAAGAGCCCCACCGACCGCTCGCTCGCCGGCATGTTCCTCTCCTACCAGGCACCCGTCGAGATCCCCGGCCTGCCGCTCTACACGTTCCTGCGCACCATCTGCCAGATGCGTCCCGAGCTCAAGACCACCGCGCGCAAGTTCCGCGAGGAGGTCGGCAACCTCGCCGACGAGCTCGACCTCGACCAGGGCCTCATCATGCGCGAGCTCAACGTGGGCTTCTCGGGCGGCGAGAAGAAGAAGATCGAGATGCTGCAGCTCCTGCTGCTCAAGCCCAAGCTGGCCATCCTCGACGAGACCGACTCCGGCCTCGATGTGGACGCGCTCTCGATCGTCTCCAAGGGCATCGAGGCCTACCGCCAGCGCTGCGACGGCTCGCTGCTCATCATCACCCACAACACCCGCATCCTCGAGCGCCTCGACGTCGACCGCACCCACGTCATGGTCAAGGGCCATCTCGTGGCGGAGGGTCCCGCCTCGCTCATCGACGAGATCGACTCCCACGGTTTCGAGCGCTACGAGCGCTCGCTCGGAAGCGAGGCCTAAGCGATGGCCCGCTCCCAGATCCAGGACGTCAACCGCTCGCTGTACGACTTCGTCATGCCCGAAGTCGATGCCGAGCGCTATGCCGACGGCCTCACACCCGATATCGTGCGCGCCATCTCCGAGAAGAAGAACGAGCCCGCATGGATGCTCGAGAAGCGCCTCCAGGCCCTCGAGCTCTACCAGAAGATGGAGATGCCCGCCAACTGGGGCCCCAGCATCAAGGGCCTCAACATGGACCGCATCTCCACGTACGTCGCCCCCAACGCCAAGCGCTCCAACAGCTGGGACGACGTGCCCGACGACATCAAGGACACCTTCGAGCGCCTGGGCATCCCCGAGGCCGAGCGCGAGACGCTCGCCGGCGTGGGCGCCCAGTACGACTCCGAGATCGTCTACCACAACATGCGCGAGTCCGTGGCCGACCAGGGCGTCGTCTACACCACCATCGAGGACGCGCTCACCGACCCCGAGCTCGAGCCCATCGTGCACAAGTACTTCGGCACGCTCATCCCCATGACCGAGCACAAGTTCTCGGCCCTGCACTACGCGGTGTGGTCGGGCTCGAGCTTCGTGTACGTGCCCGAGGGCGTCACGCTCCCCTTCCCGCTCCAGAGCTACTTCCGCCTGAACGCACAGGGAGCCGGCCAGTTCGAGCACACGCTCATCATCGTTGAGCCTGGCGCCAACCTGCACTTCATCGAGGGCTGCTCGGCACCCAAGTACAACGTGGCCAACCTCCATGCCGGCGCGGTCGAGATCTTCGTGGGCGAGGGCGCGCACATGCGCTACTCGACCATCGAGAACTGGTCCAAGAACATGTTCAACCTCAACACCAAGCGCTCCACGGTGG
>CAMOLV010000063.1 GCA_946619045.1 uncultured Coriobacteriales bacterium
TTTCTGATCACGCTTGCCTGCGCGCTGCTCATGCTGCCCGGCGTGGCATACGCAGCGGGCGAGAAGATCACCGTCACGGTGATCGGTCCCGACGCAGAGGACGCCCCCATCTACTACGTGGGCGCCACCGAATACGAGCTCGCCGACGGCGACGACTGCTGGACCGCCACTTCCGCGCTCCTCGACGAGAATGCCATCACCTACAGCGCCGACAACTCCGCCTACGGCATCTTCCTGAACTCCATCACCAGCCCCGTCACCGGCGAAGAGCTCGCCTACAACGAGGAGACCGGCCGCTACTGGCAGCTCTATGTGGACGGCGTCGCCTCCGAGGTGGGCATCTCCGACGTCGTGCCCGCGGACGGCATGCAGATCGTCTGGTACTACTCCGCGATGGGCGATGAGATCCCCGAGTACGCCGGCACCCTCAACGGCCTCGATGCCGCAGCTCCCGCCGCTGCAGAGCCCGCACAGGCAGGCGGCATGAACGGCACCGGCATCGCCGTCGCAGCCGTCGTCGTGGTCGCGGTGATCGGCGTGGGCGCCTACTTCATGCGCAAGCGCAACGCCGCCTAACCTGCCCGCATGGACAGAGCCGCATTCCAGACATTCCATCCGGTGGTGCCCACGATCCTCTTCGTGGGCATCATCGGTTTATCGATGTTCGGCCTCGAGCCCCGCCTCGTGGCCGCATCGCTCGTCTTCGCCCTGCTCTTCGCCCTGGCGACGCAGGGGGTTGCCGCAGCCCTCGACAAGCTGCGCTGGCAGATCCCGCTGCTCATCCTCATCTGCCTCATCAACCCGCTCTTCAATGCCCGCGGCTCGCACCTGCTCTTCCGCCTTGGACCCTTCCTGGTATATGCCGAGAGCGTGGCCTACGGCCTGGTGATGGGAGCCCTGCTCATCGCGGTGCTCATGTGGATCGAGAACATGGCGTACCTCATCGGCAGCGACGAGCTGCTCGTGATGGGCGGCGGCGTGCTGCCCACCGTGTCGCTCATGGTCTCGATGACGATGCGCCTCATCCCGCAGCTGCTCTCGCGCGCCACCACGGTGAGAACCGCCCTGCAGGCGACCACCTCCGCCCGAGCGCCGCAGTCCGAGAAGCGCTCGCGGGTGCGCGTGATGGACGCGCTCATGTCGTGGGCCCTCGAGGACTCCCTCGAGCGCAGCGACGCCATGCGCGCCCGCGGCTGGGGCGCCGTCGCCCATCGCACGAGCTTCGAGGCGCACCCCTTCCGCATGCGCGACCTCATCGCGCTTGCGCTCGTCGCAGGCCTCATCGTGCTCGCGGTGTTCGGTGTCCTCGACATCGTGCACGGGTGGGATTTCTATCCGAGTATGACCGGCACCGCGCCCTTCGGGGCGTACGCGCCGGCCATCGTCCTATTCGCAATCCCGCTCTGCTGCATCGTGGCGGAGCATGTCTGGTGGGCGGTACACGAATGAGCAACGCAGTCGAGATCCGCGATTTGTCGTTCTCCTATCCCGACAGCGCATCGCCGGTTCTGAGCCGTGCCAACCTCGCCATCGAGGAGGGCTCCTTCGCGGTGCTCTGCGGACCGACGGGCTCGGGCAAGACCACGCTGCTGCGCCTGCTCAAACCCGAGATCACGCCTGCCGGCAGCATCTCCGGCACGCGCTTGCTCTTCGATACGCCCGCGGAATCGCTCGACCTGCACGACTCGTCGATCAACATCGCCTTCGTGTTCCAGAACCCCGAGAACCAGATCGTCTGCGACACCGTGTGGCACGAGCTCGCCTTCGGCCTCGAGAACCTGGGCATGCCCGTGGACGAGATGCGCCTTCGCGTTGCGGAGACCTGCACCTACCTGGGCATCGGGCCCTGGTTCCGTATGCGCTGCGAGGAGCTTTCGGGCGGCCAGCAGCAGGTCCTCGCGCTCGCATCCGCGCTCACCCTCCACCCCCGCCTGCTCCTGCTCGACGAGCCCACGTCGATGCTCGACCCCGTCGCCGAGAAGGAGTTCCTGTCGCTGCTGTTCCGCGCCAACCGCGAGCTGGGCACGACCGTGCTCGTCGCAACGCATAGGCCGGAGGCATATCGTGCCTACGCCACCTGCGCGTTCGCGCTCGAGGGAGGAGCTGTCGGGCCCGTCCCCCTCGAGGAGCTCATCGCGACGCAGCGTCCCGCCGAGTACAACGGCACCGCCGCAGGCGACAGGGTCGTGAACCTCTCGGATGTGTGGTTCCGCTATCGCCGCGACGGCGCCTGGGTGCTCCGCGGCTTCGACTTCGCCCTCGCCCGCGGCGAGATGCGCGCGCTCATCGGCGGAAACGCGAGCGGCAAGTCCACCGTGCTCTCGCTCATCGCGGGGATGCACGACCCGCAGCGCGGCAAGCGCATGAACGCCCTCGCCAAAAGCCAGGCGTATCTCCCCCAGAACCCCAAGGCGCTGCTCGCACGCGAGTCCGTGGAGGAGGAGCTCGCCGAGTGGTCATCGTCCTGCGGATACGGCGAGCCCGAGATCGCCGCAGCGCTGGACCGCATCGGCCTGGCCGACGCCCGCGCAAGCCACCCCTACGACCTCTCGGGCGGCCAGCAGCAGCTGCTCGCGCTCGAGAAACTCCTGCTCACGAGGCCCGACCTGCTCCTGCTCGACGAGCCCACCAAGGGCCTCGACCCGGCACGCGTCGATGTGATCGCCTCCGAGCTCAAGGCGGCGCGCGACCGCGGCGCCACCATCGTGCTCGCCACGCACGACTTCGCGTTCGTCAAGCGGCTCGCCACCAGCGTGACCCTGCTCTTCGACGGGCAGGCGTCCGCCACGCTCCCGCGCGACGAGTTCTTCTCGCGCAGCTGGCTTCTGGGGGCATAACCGCCTCCAACCAGCTCTCCAGCTCCTCTCCAATCGGTTAAATGAGCCTTCGGCGCCGTTTTGCGCGTACAAAGGCTGGTATCATGTAAAACGGTATGCACCGATCGAAGGAGCAGCTTATGCGCAACACTCTCAAGGCGCTCGTCATCGCGGCATTGGCCGGAACGCTTCTGGTTCCCGGCATCGCCCTTGCCGACGATCCCGAGATGCCCGCTGCAGGCGAACCGATCATCGAGGCGGCAGCCCCGGAGGAGGCCGTGGAGGATGAGGCCCTCGAGCCCGACATCCTGACCAGCCCCGCTCCCGAGCCCGCCGCGGATCCCGAGCCCACGCCGGAGCCGGAACCCGCACCGGAGCCGGAGCCGGAGCCCGAGCCCGCCCATGAGGACGGCTGGGAAACCACCGACGAGGGCACGTTCTACTGGCTCGACGGCGCCAAGGCAACCGGTTGGCTCGAGCTCGACGGCAATCGCTTCTACCTCGACCCCGCAGACGGCCATCTCTACGCAAACGGCATCTACGAGATCGACGGCGAGAAGTACTACTTCCGCGGCGCCGGCAGCGCCTGGGGTCCCGAGGGCTCCATGGGCACCGGCTGGATGCGCAACTACGGCGAGCCCGCGAAGGACTACTTCTTCGACCGCACCACCGGCGCGCTCGTCGAGTCCGGTTGGCTCAACGACAACGGCAGCAAGCTCTACATCGACCCTGCCACGGGCGAGCTTCTCAAGGACGGCATCTACGAGATCGACGGCGAGAGCTACTACTTCCGCCCGACCGGCGTGCGCGGCCAGGGCTGGCTGCGCGACTACAACGGCCAGACCTACTTCTTCGACCGCACGACGGGCGCCATGGTCAAGGACGGCATCCACGAGGTCGACGGAGCTTCGTACTACTTCCGCGGTGCCGGCAACGCGTGGGGTCCCGAGGGCTCCATGGGCAAGGGCTGGATGACCGTCCCGGGCGATCCCGCCACCCAGCATTACTTCGATAAGGGCACGGGCAAGATGCTCACGGGCTCGAACAGGATCGGCAACGCGCGCTACTTCTTCGACGAGAACGGCGCCATGCAGACCGGCTGGGTCTCCGACGGCAGCTATAAGTACTACTGCGGCGAAGACGGCAAGATGCTCGTCGACGGCGTCTACGAGATCGAGGGCGAGAAGTACTACTTCCGCGGATCGGGCAGCTCGTGGGGTCCCGAGGGCTCGATGGGAACCGGCTGGGTGCGCGACACCGACGGCTCGAACTACTTCTTCGACCGCGGCACGGGCAAGGCGCTCAAGGACGGCATCTACGAGCTCGACGGCGCCAAGTACTACTTCCGCCCGACCGGCGTGAGGGGCCAGGGCTGGCTCCGCAACTACGGCGATCCCGCGGACGACTACTTCTTCGACCGCTCCTCGGGCAAGCTCGTCGAGTCCGGCTGGCTCAAGGACTTCAGCACCTGGTACTACATCAGCCCCTCCACCGGCGAGTACCTCACCGACGGCATCTACGACATCGATGGCAGGAGCTATTACTTCCGTCCGAGCGGCGTGATGGGCCGCGGTTGGCTCACCAACTACAGCCGTAACGGCGCTGCCGCAGCCGACTACTTCTTCGACCGCAGCGACGGCCACATGTATAAGAGCGACACCTATCTCATCGACGGGTGGCCGTACACCGCCGATGCGAACGGAAAGCTCACGAGGTCGCCCGCACGCTATCCCGCCATGCTGAGGATGGCCCAGGACTACAGCAGCCCCACCGGCTACCTCATCCTCATCGACGCCGGCAACAACGTCATCTGCGTCTACCGCGGCTCCTACGGCAACTGGGTGCCCGTCAAGGAATCCCTCTGCTCCACCGGCGCCCCGGCAACGTACACCCCCAGCGGCGTCTACTACTCCGGCGCCCAGGGCTACAGCTTCAGCGGCGACGGCCACACCTGCTACTACTACACCCAGATCTACGGCGACGTCCTCATCCACTCGGTCCTCTACCATGAGGGCACGTTCAACGTCATGGACGGCAGGCTCGGCCTCCACATCAGCGGCGGCTGCGTACGCTGCCCGCTCGACTTCGCCAAGTGGGTCTACGACAACATCCCCTACTACACCAAGATCGTCGTCTACCGCTAAGGCGGAAAACAGCATCGCACCTTGGAGCACGGGCCTTCGGGCCCGTGCTTTTTTCTGCGCAAACGCTCCCCCACTCATGGCGAAGCCGTGATGATTCACGCAGCATGGAGCTTTGCCCGTATAATAGATGCGTATGTGTATCTAAGGAGGCACTATGGGTATCCGCTCCCGCAGGGCACGCTCGCATTCCAAGACCCACGTCGTGGGATTCGCACTCGCCGGCGTTCTCGGCTTCATCGCCATGCTCGGCGTCGCCGTGGCCCTCTCGCTCTCGACCATGGTCTCGAGCTGGCTCGAGGACCTGCCCGACTACACGTCCGCCGAGGCCTACCTCGTCGCAGAGCCCACCCGCATCTACGACACCAACGGCACGCAGATCGCCGAGTACTATCTGCAGCAGCGCCGTTCCATCGACATCTCGAACGTCTCGCAGTACGTCATCGACGGCACGGTCGACACCGAGGACATCCGCTTCTACAGCCATAACGGCGTCGACCCCCAGGGCATCATCCGCGCTGTGTTCTCGCAGCTCATGGGCCGCTCCGAGGGCGCTTCCACCATCACGCAGCAGCTCGTGAGGAACACGGTCCTCTCGTCCGAGCAGTTCGAGTACTCGGTCAAGCGCAAGGTCCGCGAGGCCTATATCGCGCTCCAGATGGAGAAGATGTTCACCAAGGACCAGATCCTGAACATGTATCTCAACACCATCTACTACGGCCACGGCGCCTACGGCATCGAGGCCGCCGCGGTGACCTACTTCAACGTGCACGCGAGCGACCTCACGCTGGCCCAGGCGGCGCTGCTCGTCGGCCTGCCCCAGTCGCCGTCCAACTACGACCCCACCATCAACCCCGACCTCGCCCTCGCGCGCCGCAACATCGTCCTCGACCGCATGCTCACCGCCGGCGACATCACGCAGGAGGAGTTCGACGCCGCGTCGGCCGAGGAGCTCAACCTCAACATCGGCTCCCTCGGCTACCCCGTGGGCACCTACCCCTACTTCACCGACTACGTGCGCCAGCTCCTGCTGGAGGACTTCGACGAGGCGACCATCCTCCAGGGCGGCCTCAAGGTCTACACCACCATCGATCCCGCCATCCAGCGCGCCGCCGAGAACGCCGTGGTCGAGCGCATGGAGATGTCCGAGAACGACGCGCTCACCGGTGCGCTCGTCTGCATCGAGAACGGCAACGGCTACGTGCGCGCCATGGTGGGCGGCCGAGACTACAACAGCAGCGAGTTCAACGCCGCCACCGACGCCCGCCGTCAGTGCGGCTCCAGCTTCAAGGTCTACACGCTCGTCGCCGCCCTGCGCTCGGGCATGAACCCCAACGTGACGCTCAACTGCACCTCGCCGATGCAGATCACGCCCACGTGGAAGGTCCAGAACTACGGCAACTCCAACTACGGCACCCAGTCGCTCCAGAGCGCCACGGTCCTCTCGTCCAACACCGCCTATGCGCAGGTGGGCGAGGCCATCGGTGCCGAGAAGATCGTCGAGACCTGCAAGCTCATGGGCATCGACGTCGATATCCCCGCGTACCTCTCGATCTCCATCGGCTCCATCGGCGTGCCCCCCATCCAGATGGCCGAGGGCTTCTCGGTGCTCGCCACGGGCGGCTACCACCGCGACCCGTGCTGCATCACGCGCATCGAGGACCGCAACGGCAACGTGATCTACGAGCACAAGGACAACGCCGAGAAGGTGCTCGAGGATGGCGTGGCCGAGGCTGCGACCGAGGTCCTCAAGGGCGTCGTCGCCGGCAACGCGACCGGCTACGAGGTCGGAGCGCTCTGGTACGCCAACGCCCCCATCGCCGGCAAGACCGGCACCTCCGACGAGGCGACCGACCTGTGGTTCGT
The DNA here is from genome assembly GCA_946619045.1 of uncultured Coriobacteriales bacterium. Taxonomy (GTDB): domain Bacteria; phylum Actinomycetota; class Coriobacteriia; order Coriobacteriales; family Atopobiaceae; genus RUG721. The sequence goes on from CAMOLV010000063.1 coordinate 6,824, forward strand.
GGGCTACACCCCGCAGTACACCACCGCCGTGTGGTGCGGCATCCTCGAGACGCGCGAGACGGTCTACTACCAGGGCATGAACGCGCAGACCGCGATGCTGCCCCAGCCGATCTTCGCCAACTTCATGAACGTGGTGCTCGAGGGCGTCGACTGGCAGGACTTCCCCGACAGCGGCGTCCGTCCCAACTACCTCCCCAACAACACCTGGAAGTTCGTCGGAACCTCCGCGGCGATGAACGATGAGGAACTCGCCAAGAAGGAAGCCGAGGCAGCGGCCAAGGCCGAGGCCGAGGAGAAGGCCAAGCAGGAGGCCGAGGAGCGCATGAAGGAGGAGGAAGAGCGCCAGCGCCAGGAGGAGGAACGCCGCAGGCAGGAAGAGGAACAGCAGCAAGGCGGCGGTGAATCCGGTGGCGGCGAGTCCGGCGGAGGAGAATCCGGCGGCGGCGAGTCCGGAGGCGGCGAGACCGGCGGCGAGACCGGCGGCGAGACCGGCGGCGAGACCGGCGGCGGCGAGGGTTAGGCCGCACAGCTCATACATGCGAGGAGGCTCCCACGGGAGCCTCCTTTTTTGCTTCGAGAATCGGTTCGCCGGCCTCGCTAGCCGCGCGTACGGCGGACGAGATAGCAGCGGTGGATGCGAGGGTTGCGCTCGAAGTCGTGCGGGATCGTCCGCGCGGTGATATCCTCGATCTCCACGCCGGCACGCCCGAGCTTCTCCACGTCGGGTTTGAACGTGCGCAGGTTGCACGAGAACACGCAGA
>CAMOLV010000064.1 GCA_946619045.1 uncultured Coriobacteriales bacterium
GGCGGCAGCTGGGGAAGCGAGCTGGGCACGTGGCTCAGCTATCGCTATCCCGAGCGCATCGCCGCGTTCGTGGGCTTCGGCCAGGTGGTGAACGGCGCCAAGAACGAGGAGCTCTCCTACGAGTTCGCCTACGAGGCGGCCAAGGAGGCGGGCGACGAGGAGGCCGTCAAGAAGCTCGAGGAGGTCGGACCTCCCGTGATGGGCGTCTACAAGGGCGGCTACGACGGCATGATGGCCCAGCGCAGGGTCATGATGAAGTACGGCGGCTACTCCAAGCAGGAGGGCAAGCAGTCCTACCTCGAGAGCATGGTCATCCCCATCTTGAAATCCGGCGAGTACACGCCGTCCGACCTCGTGGGCTACATCACCGGCCACAAGCGCGTGCTCGAGGTCATGTGGCCCGAGGTCGGCGCCACCGACTTCCCCAGGACGTGCACTAAGTTCAAGGTGCCCTTCTACATCTTCGACGGCCGTCTGGACAAGAACACGCCCTCCGAGCTCGTCGAGGACTGGTACAACATGATCGAGGCGCCCGATAAGGACCTCGTCTGGTTCGAGAGCTCGGGCCACAATCCCATGAACGACGAGCCCGAGAAGTTCAAGGGGCTGCTCAGGAGCAAGCTCATGGCCGTCAAGGAGCGCGAGGAGTGCAGGATATGAGCGACAACGCCAAGCCGCAGGAGGGTTACGTCAGCGCAGCCACCGAGAAGATGGGAGCCGTCGAGAAGCTCGGCTTCATGACCTTCTCGATGTCGGACAACATCGTCTACCAGTTCAAGAGCCTCTACTACATGTTCTTCCTCACCAACGTGCTGGGCGTCTCGGTTGCCGCTGCCGGCACCGTGTTCGCCATCGGCACCGTGTGGGATGCCGTGAACGACCCGCTTCTGGGCTACGTGGCCCTGAACCACCGCTTCAAGAGCGGCGAGAAGATCCGTCCCTTCATCCTCTACGCGGTGCCCTGGGCGGTCTCGATCGTGGCGCTGTTCTGGGCGTTTCCCGGCAGCGACCTCTTCAAGGCCGTGGTGGCGGAGGCAATCTACTTCATCTTCGAGGCGCTCAACACCCTCTGCAGCATCCCGTACAACTCGATGGGCGCCGTCGCGACCAACCGCGATGACGACCGCCGCAGCCTGAACGTGTTCCGCAACGTGGGCGGCATCCTCGGCACCGCCATCGGCGCGCTCGCGTGCCTGCCCATGCTCAAGCTGTTCGGCGCCATGGACGCATCCGGCAACCTCACGGACGGCGCTGCCCGCGGCTTCGTCCTCACGGCGACCGTGATGGGCGTCATCTGCATCGCCGGCGCCTTCGTGCACTACGTCACCACGCGCGAGCGCGTCCACCAGGTGGAGCAGAACGACGAGAAGATCCCCTTCGGCGAGGTCGTGCGCATGCTCGTCTCGTGCCCGTCGTTCATCCGCAACACGCTCTTCATCGCCTGCTACGCATGCGGCAACACGCTGCTGCTGACCTGCATCACCTACTACGCCACCTACGCGCTGGGCTCCACGGCGGCGGCGACCTCCATCCAGGCCGTCTACCTCGTGGCCTCGCTCGTCACGACCGTGCTCGTGGGACCGATCGACCGCGCGCTCGGCCGCCGCAAGACCATGATCTTCGCGGCTATCGCGTTGATCCTCTCCAAGGTCTGGTTCATCGCCGACCCGTCCAACATCATCGCGCTCTACGCCAATGCCGGCATCACGGGCATCGGCGTGGCCATCGCGTTCGTCATGTTCAACACCAACCGCAACAACATCGTCGACCTCGTGGAGGAGAAGGAGGGCCGCCGCCTCGACTCCATGGTGTCCACCGTCGACAACCTGGCCGCCAAGCTCGCGCAGTCGGGCGTGACCTGGTTCATCGGCTTCTGGCTCGCCCGCGCGGGCTTCGATGCCGCGCTGGATGCGCAGCCTGCCGGCGTGGTGCCCGCACTCGACTTCCTGCTGGGATGGGCGCCGCTCATCTTCGCCGTCATCATGCTCATCGTGGTCTGGAACTTCCGCATCGAGGAAGAGGTGGCCGATCTCGCCGCCAAGAGGGAGGAGCTCTAGCATGAACAAGCTCGTCAAGCATGCCGTAACCGGAACGCTGGCTGCGCTCGGCGCAGGCGCCGCGGCGACGCTCGCCGTACGCACCGCGCAGTTCACGCCGCCCGCGGAGGAGCCTCGTGCCGTAGAGCCCGTGTCGGTCGACATCGACGCCGCGCTTGCCGCGCTCCAGGCGCTCATCCGCTGCAAGACCGTCTCGTACTACGACCACGCCCTCGAGGACGATGCCGAGTTCGAGAAGCTCGTCGGCATGCTGCCCGAGCTCTACCCGCACGTGTTCGAGGCCTGCACGCTCACCCGCATGGACGACCGCGCGCTGCTCTTCAAGTGGCCCGGCAGGACGCCCGGCAAGCCCGCCGTGCTCATGGCGCACTACGACGTGGTGCCCGTGGACGAGAAGCTCTGGGACCACGACCCCTTCGCGGCCGAGGTCATCGATGGCGTGCTCTGGGGCCGCGGCGCGCTCGACACCAAGGTCACCTTCAACGGCGTCCTCTTCGGTGCCAACACCCTCATAGCGCAGGGCTTCGTGCCCGAGCATGACGTCTACTTCGCCTTCTCGGGCTGCGAGGAGGTCAGCGGCCCCGGCGCGGTGCACATCGTGGATTGGTTCGCCGAGCAGGGCATCGAGCCCGAGCTCGTGCTCGACGAGGGCGGCGCCGTGGTGCAGGACGTGTTCCCCGGCCTCGAGCGCCCCTGCGGCCTCATCGGCATCGCCGAGAAGGGCATGGCGACCGTGCGCTTCTCGGTGGAGTCCAACGGCGGCCACGCCAGCGCGCCCAAGCCGCATTCGCCCATCGTGGCGCTCGCGGAGGCTGTGGACGCCGTCGAATCCGACCCCATGCCGCTCAAGCTCTCCGAGCCCATCCGCAAGATGTTCGACACGCTCGGCCGCCACACGGGCATGCCGTACCGCACGCTCTTCTCCACGATCGACGCCTTCACGCCGGTGCTCGACATCCTCACGCGCAAGACCGGCGGCAACCTCAACGCACTCATGCGCACCACGGTCGCGTTCACCCAGATGGAGGGCAGCAACGCTCCCAACGTGATCCCGCCCACCGCGTCGGTGGTGGCCAACATCCGCATCAACCCCGAGGACAGGCTCGATGGCGTGCTTGCCCATCTGGAAGAGGCGGTTGACGATCCGGATGTGAAGATCGAGGTCGTGGACGGCTGGAACCCCAGCCCCGTGTCGCGCACCGACTGCGCGGGCTACGAGCGCGTGGCGCGCGCCGTGGCGGACACCTGGACCGATTGCGTGGTGAGCCCCTACATCATGATGCAGTGCTCCGACAGCCGCCATTGGGGCAGGATCTCCGACCGCGTGTACCGCTTCTGCGGCTACGACGTCACCGCCGAGGAGCTGGCCACCATCCACGGCAACAACGAGCGCATCCCCGTGGACGTGCTCGGCCGCAACGTGGAGTTCTTCATCCGCGTGCTCAAGCAGTGCTAGGAAGCGGATTATGGGGATGAACAACGACCTCTATGAACTGGCCAGAAAGCGGCGCTCTGTACGCAGGTATGGTGCAACCCGCATAGACGACGAAGTGATCCAGGAGATCTTGAAGGTTGCGCTGACCGCACCGACATCCTTCGGGCATAAGCCGGTGGAGTTTGTGGTGGTACGGAACAAGGAGATGACCCGGAAGATCGGAGCCTGCAAGCAGATGGGCGGCTCGCAGATATACGGCGCCGATGCCGTGATCGTCGTCATGGTCAAGACGGATGACAAGCGTCAGGCCGAATTCTGGATCGAGGACGGGGCCATCGCGTCGGCATACATCCTGCTCGCTGTTGAACAGTATGGCCTCGGTGCCTGCTGGGTCCACATCCGAAACCGCATGGGACAGCGGGGGACTTCCGACCAGGAGATCAGGGCGCTGCTCGGTGTGCCTGATAGCTATACGGTTCTGAACCTTGTGGCTATCGGGGAGAAGGGTGAAACGAAGAGGGCTTACACCGATGCCGACCTGCCCACCGGGAACGTGCATTACGAGAGGTTTTAGGAGAGACGGTAATGTGGTTCTGGTTTGCGTTGGGTTCCGCGGTATTCGCTGCACTTACATCAATTCTCGCCAAAATCGGTATCGAAGGCGTCAACTCCAATCTGGCTACGGCGATTCGCACAATGGTCGTGGTGGTGATGGCCTGGGGCATGGTGTTCCTAACGAACACGCAGGGCGGTATCAAGTCCATTAGCCAGAAGAGCTGGATCTTTCTGATCCTGTCTGGCCTGGCTACAGGCGCTTCCTGGTTGTGTTACTACAAAGCCCTGCAGATTGGGGAAGCGTCCAAGGTCGTGCCCATCGACAAGCTGAGCGTGGTCATCACGTTGGTTCTGGCCTTTGTTTTCCTGCACGAGGAATTCACTGCGAAATCCCTGATTGGCTGTGTCCTGATTGGTGTTGGGACGCTGGTGATGGTGCTGTAATGCATTTGGATTGATCGACGTTGCGTGGTGTCTGCGCGCGATCGAGCAGTGCTAGGGGAGTGGCGAGCGGCATTCTACGCAAGAGTGCGTATTCCAAACATTTATCTCGCGTGGTAACGACGTGGTAGTCTTGGTTTCTTCCAAGGAGGTGTGCCATGCCGTCTCAAGCACAATGGTCGAAGCTCAACGAGTTCCTCGCCCAGGTAGGCGCTTACGACGAGGCCATGCCGCTAGCTGTCAACACCTTGAACCAGCTGAGAAAGCTCGTCGTCTTCGATCAGGGGCGCGTTTACTTCATGGACACGGACGGCAAGGTGTTCGACGAGTACCTCGTGGGCGTGAGCAAGAAGGCCACCAAGGCATATCACGGCTACTACGCAGCTGCCGATGACGAGCGCTACTCTGCAACCAGGCTTGCCAAGGAGACCGAGAAGAGCCTCCGCTCTGCAGAGGCGGAGAATTTCATGCCGAAGGGGCAAGGTGTCTCGTTCCAGCGGATCAGCGTCTTAGACTGGTCGAAGGAGCCTCACGATACGAGGTTCTACCGGGAGTACCTGGCTCCCCAGGGCATAGAGTTCAGCACGGGGTTTGCTCTACACGATGCCGACGGGCATATCCGGGCGGTCTTCTGCATCGACCGAACCCATCCTGTTGAGTACTCTCGCGATGAGGTGATCATGCTCGGACTCGTCGCCACCCATGTGGACAACATGTTCCGGAAGATCTTCGCCGCAGCGCCTGTTGCCCAGGGCGATCAGATCGCCATGCTCACTAACGACCTTCCCCTCACGGAGCGCGAACGGCAGGTCTGCACGCTATTGCTGCGCGGCACGTCTCCCAAGGGCATCGCTGAGGTGTTCGGGCTGTCCGTCCGCACCGTGTATAAGCATGTCCAGAATATCCATGCGAAGCTGGGCGTTTCGAGCCAGCTCGAGCTCGTTGCCAAACTGACCCGATAATCACACCATTCACGGAAGCGTCAAGGGGCGTCTTACGCAGTTGTGCGTAGGGCGTCCCCCTCTTCTCCTTGGTACCTTTCGCTCAAGGGACGATCCCATACAGCGAAAGGAGCTCAACCATGGCAGATCAAGCACGTCAGATGCCCGATCCCGAGAAGCTTGCGAGCATGTCGCTCGCTCGGTGCATGCCCCTGGGCGATGCGCTCACGAACCTCGAAGGCAAGGTCGCCATCGTTACCGGCGGCGCAACCGGCCTGGGATTCAACGTCGCAAACCGCCTGTGCGAGGCTGGCGCCAAGGTCATGATCGCCAGCCGCAACCAGGCGCGCGGCGACGCCGCCGTTGCCGCCCTCGCCGAGAAGGGCTATGAGGCGGCGTTCTGCTCCACGGACGTGAGCTCCGTCGAGCAGTGCTACGCACTCGTCGACAAGACCGTCGAGACGTTTGGCAACGTCGACATCCTCGTGACCTCCGCCGCAGGCTGGGACGAGCAGGCCTACCTCGACGTGACCGAGGCCACCTACGACCGCGTCCTTGACGTCGACCTCAAGGGCTCCTACTTCATGGGCCAGGCTGTGGCTCGCAACATGGTTGCCAACAAGACCCGTGGCAAGATCGTCTTCATCTCCTCTGCCGCCCACCTGGGCGAGGGCCCGCGCGGCGTGGGCATGAACACCTACTATCAGGCCGCCAAGGCCGGCGTCTGCGCTCTCACCACGGGCGCCGCCGCCGAGCTCAAGCAGTACGGCATCAACGTGAACTGCGTTGCCCCTGGCGGCATGCTCAGCCACGGCGTCTTCTTCGAGGGCCGTCAGAACGGCACCGAGTACGGCCCCGAGTACCAGGCGTTCAAGCGCGAGGTCCAGGGATGGGCGTCCGAGCAGGTGCCCCTGGCCTTCAACCCCGACCAGGTCGCTCTCATGGTCTACGTGCTCTGCACCCACGCCTCCGACTTCATGGACGGCGCCACGGTTGACGTCAACGGCGGTGCGCTCCTCAACGCTCAGCTCAAGCCCTTCTCCACCACCGTCGAGGGCTGCATTCCCGGCCCGCAGGCGTAAGAGCGCCAGACGAATAACCAATCGCACACACGAAAGGAAAGAACAATGGCAACTGACGGCAAGTCCAACATCGAAATGCTCCCCATTTCCACCGGTCGCAAGACCATCTGGCACCTCCAGCAGATGAAGAAGAAGGGCGAGAAGATCTCCATGGTCGGCACCGCCTACATGGATCCCCTGTTCACGAGCCTCGCGGAGCGCGCCGGTGTCGACCTCGTGCGCTATACCGCTCCCGGTGAGTCCTCTGCCCACCGTGCGGAGAACATCTTCTGGTGGACGCGTGCCATCCGCAAGATGGCTCCCAACATCTGCCTCAACGCCGTCATGCAGACCCAGCAGTATAAGGATGGCCCCACTGCCGTCGAGAATGCCGCCAAGATCCTTGCCGACGGCGGCGATTCGGTGCTCGCCATGGGCGTCACTAACGAGACCCTTCAGTACATGAGCGACAACTACATTCCCGTGTTCGGTCACGTGGGCTGCCTCTCCGGTTGGCAGACCGGCCAGTTTGGCGGCTACCGCCGTCAGGGCAAGACCGCCGAGGACGCCTACAAGATTTGGCGCATGGCCTATGAGTACCAGGAGTGCGGCATGGTGGGCATGACCATCGAGATGACCAACATCGAGCTTACCAACCTTATTGCCCAGAAGCTCGACATCCCCGTAATCCAGGTTGCCGCGGGTGGTGCCGCAGACGGCTCCGAGCTCGTCATCTTCGACCTCCTCGGGTTCCTCCCGCCCGAGAGCATGGCGAAGCACTCGAAGGCCTATGCGGGCGTCGCCGGCGAGACCGTCAAGGGCTACATGTCCTTCGACCACGAGGTCAAGGGCGGCGTGTACCCGCAGGAGGAGCACGGCTGGCACATGGATGCCGCCGAGCTCGAGAAGTTCCAGGACATGCTTGACAAGGAGTAGGAACTCCAGAGCTTCGGATGTGGGCTGGTCCCTCGGGGCCAGCCCATTCGTTAAGCAAAGCTGATAGAAAGGAACGGGTCCATGAACCC
>CAMOLV010000065.1 GCA_946619045.1 uncultured Coriobacteriales bacterium
CCTCGAGCATGGTGGTCTTCTTCTCGGAGAGGTCGAGCAGGCGGTCGTTCGGGATGACGATCAGGGTGTCGACGTTCTCGGAGAGCTCGGCGATGCCGTCGGTGGCGGAGCCGTAGCGCTTGCGGCCCTCGAAGGAGAACGGCTTGGTGACGACGCCCACGGTAAGGGCGCCCACGTCGTTCTTGGCGATGTCGGCGACGATGGGAGCAGCGCCGGTGCCGGTGCCGCCGCCCTCGCCCGCGGTGATGAAGACCATGTCGGCGCCGGCGAGCGCGCGCTTGATCTCATCGCGGCTCTCCTCGGCGGCCTCGCGGCCGACGGAGGGGTTGGCGCCTGCGCCGAGGCCCTTGGTGATATCGGTTCCGATGTGGACCTTGATGTCGGCATCGGAGATGGCGAGCGCCTGCGCGTCGGTGTTGACAGCCACGAACTCGACGCCGCGGATGCCCTCCTCGATCATGCGGTTCACGGCGTTGGTGCCGCCGCCGCCCACGCCGACGACCTTGATGACGGCAAGGTAGTTGCTCGGAACGTCGAAAGTGCCCATGGTGGAATCCTCCTTTTATGCGTGCTGGCAAACTCTCAAGTTCAAGTTAAACTCGATGTCTGATTCGAAGCGCGTTATATTTGCACAAAGGGAATAATCCGTCAAACAAATTCACCGAGTGGTCATATTCGCAGGTAAACAGCATAGTTAAGCGGTATAAGAACTTTCAAGTTGCACTTGAGCTTATCTGGGTTCTCCCCCGCTGGAAGTCGCTGAACGTGCCGTTTTATGCACCCGAACCCGGCTGGACGGTGTCGGAATCGATGCGCCTGTAGGACGGATTGCCGGGCACGCGCACGTTCACATAGGTGATCTCGCCGGGGTACTGCTCGAGTATCTGCGTGAGCACGGCGACCTTCTGCTCGATCTGCTCCGGTGCGCCGAGCGAGACCTCCACGCCGCTCGAGAGGACGCACGAGATGGCCTCGGTGCTCGATGCGGAGAAGTACACGATCTGGGAGCTCAGCTCCTCGGGGAGTTCCTTCAGATAGGTGTCGACGGCGAGGATCACCTCGTCAGAGACCTCGGAGCCCGCCTGCGGGTTGATGGTTGCGGGGACGTCGATGATGAGGAGCGCCTTGCGCTCGGCGGCAAGCGCCTGCGCGGCGTCCTTCGCGGTCTGCCCGTCCGTCAGATCGAGCGTCGCAGGCTCGAGCCAGACGTTGCCATCCCCCACGTACCATGCGAAGGCGCTCGTGCTCATGAGCACGAGGGTGCTCACCTTGCGCTCGGTGACCACGATCTTGAGCTTGTCGGGAAACTCCCTATGCACGGCGACGTCCATGACCCAGGGGTTGCGCTTGACGCTCTGGGCGACGGCATCCTCGTCGATGTTCAGAAGGGTCGTTCCCTCGACGACGCCGGCGAGGTTGGCGATGTCCTCCTCCGACAGGTGCTCGGTCGCCTCGGTGTCGATGGAGAGGATGGTGAAGGCCGACGTCATGCGCAGGACGTAGTATCCGACGAACGCGAGGGCGGCGACCACGGCGAAACCGATGACGAGGCGGACCAGCGCGCCGACGATCCCGCCCGTCTGGGCCGCCTTATCGCGCGTGCGCGTGTTCTGCGGCTCGGCAAGCACGACGCGCTTGCTCGCACCGCGCTTCGCGGATGCGCCGGCAGGGCGCTGAGAGCCGCTCTGGGGGCTTTTCACGGCCTTGGCGGGTTTGGATGCCTTGGGAGCCTTTGACGGCGCGGAGGCCTTTACAGGCTTGGCGGACGCGCGGGGCGTCGCACGGCGCGAATCGTCCTTGGCCATGCTATGCCTCGAATCCCAGGAAACGCACCTCGGGCTCGAGTTCGATGCCCTCGGCCGCATAGACGCTGTCCTGCATCCGCTTCATGAGCGCGCACACATCGCTCGCCTTGGCGCCGCGCTCGTTCACGATGAAGTTGGCATGGACCTCCGAGATGCGCGCGCCGCCGCAGGCGGTCCCCTTGAGGCCGCACTGCTCGATCATCGCGCCGACAGACCCATGCGCGGGGTTCTTGAACACGGAGCCGCAGGTGGGAAGCCCTATGGGCTGCGTGAGCTTGCGGCGCTTGAGCAGCGCCTCCATGCGGCGGGCGATCTTGGCGTGCTCGTCTGCGACGAGGTCGAACGTGGCCTCGAGGATGATGTCGCCGCGCTGGAAGGACGCGTGGCGGTACTCCCAGGAGATATCGGATGCGGCGAGGCGGACGAGCCCCTTGCCGGGACGCGCCACCACGACGTCGCGCACGGAGGATCCGATCCACTGGTCGCGGCTGCCCGCGTTCATGGCGACGGCACCGCCCACGGTGCCGGGGATTCCCGTGCAGCATTCGAGGCCCGCAAGCGACGACTTGAGGGCGAGGTTGACGAGCTTCGACGTGAGCACGGCACCGCCCGACACGATGCTCTCCCCCTCCACCGTAAGGCGCGAGAACTCGCGGCCCAGGCAGATGACGCATCCGCGGTAGCCGCGGTCGGAGCAGAGCATGTTGGAGCCTTTTCCGAGGACGGTCCAGGGCACCTGCTCGCGCGCGAGCACGTCGAGCGTGCGGGAGAGCGCCGCATAGGTATGCGCCACGACGAGCAGGTCGGCAGGGCCGCCGATGCGCAGCGTGGTGCGCCTGCTCAGGGCCTCATCGCGGTAGACATCGGCGTCGATGGCACCGGAGAGCTGCATGTAGGCGTTGAAGACGCTCACCGTCCGCCGGCCTCCGCCTCGCGCTTGGCCTGGATGAAGGCGGGACCGATCTGGGTGATGTCGCCGGCGCCCTGCGTGATGAGCATATCGCCCGGCTTGCAGGTGTCGACGAGGAGGTTGATGAGGGTGCGCGGGTTGGGCACGTAGGCCACGTGCTTGCAGCCCCCGCCGTTCTTGACGGAGGAGACGACGGTCTTGCCCGAGACGCCGGGGATGGGCATCTCGCCCGCGGAGAACACATCCATGACGAGCAGGATGTCCGCGTGGTCGAAGGCGTGCGCCCAGGCCTTCTCCTGCGCCTGCGTGCGCGAGTAGCGGTGGGGCTGGAAGACGCACACGATGCGCTTGAAGTCGAGCTTGGAGGCCGCCTCGAGCGTGGCCGCGATCTCGGTGGGATGGTGGCCGTAATCGTCGATCACGGTGACGCCGTCGATATCGCCCACGTGCGTGAAGCGCCTGCGGGCGCCCTTGAACTTGGAGAGCGCATCGGCGGCGGCATCGACGTCGGTGCCGAGCACGTCGGCCACGGCGATGGCGGCGGTGGCGTTGGCGAGGTTGTGCTTGCCGGGGTTGGACTGGATGGTGAAGCCCACGATCTTGCCCGAAGGCGTGCGCACGGTGGCCGCGCTCTGGATGCCGTGGGTCTCGCCGGGCGTGCAGCGGTAGTCGCATCCCATATCGAAGCCGTAGGTCACCACGCGCCTGCCCGTGGAGCGTGCGAGCTCGACGAGATGGGCAACGTCGCCGTTCACCACGATGGTGCCCGCATCGCCCACGAGGTTCATGAACTTGCAGAAGGTCTTCTCGATGTTGTCGAGCGTGCCGTAGTAGTCGAGGTGGTCCTCCTCGATGTTGGTCACCACGACCACGTCGGGATCGAGGTAGAGGAACGAGCCGTCGGACTCGTCGGCCTCGCAGACGAAGAAGCCGCCGGAGCCGTTGCGGCCGTTGGTGCCGTAGCCCTCGACCACGCCGCCGATGAGGAACGTGGGATCGAGGCCCATGGTGTCGAGCATCGATGCCACCATGGAGGACGTCGTGGTCTTGCCGTGCGTGCCCGCGACGGCGACGGTCACCGTGTCGAGCGAGAGGTAGCTGAGCATCTTGGCGCGCGGCCAGACGGGGATGCCCAGCTCGCGGGCGCGGATGAGCTCGGGGTTGGTCTCGGGGATGGCGGTGGAGATGACCACCACGTCGGGCGAGACGGCGTCGATGGTGGAGGCCTCATGGCCGATATGGACCTCGACGCCCGCATCCTCGAGCTTGCGGACGTACAGGGAGCTCTTGAGATCGGAGCCCGTGACCTTGCATCCGCGCTCATGCAGCACGAGCGCGATGCCGCTCATGCCCGCTCCGCCGATGCCGATGAAATGCGCGCTGGTGATCTTGACGTTTTCCACGTTCGCTCCCTCTTCATGACAAAATACGCGCTTGCGCGCGCCTACACTACTTTACCCGAACTCGCCCTGGATGTGGACGGTAGGGGTATATCCCACAGAAGCTGTATCAGATGGGTCGGCGCGGCGCTCGGACTGGGACTGCACCGTTCGCGATGGGAGTGCACCGTTCGCGAGCGGGGCGACGATGATGGCGGGGGATCCCCCTCCCTGGCTCTGGGTTTTCCAGGATCCTATCGGCCGCCTGCAGCAGCCTCGACCTGGTCGGCGAGCGCCTGAGCCGCGTTGGCGGCACCCAGCGACGCCGCCGCATCGCGCATGATGGCGCGCTTCGACGCGTTGTCGGTGAGCGAGAAGAGCAGCTCCGCGAACTCGGGGGTGTCGAGGCCCGCATCGCCCAGCATCTCGGCGGCGCCGGCATCGACGAGCAGGTGCGCGTTGGTGGTCTGGTGATCCTCCGTCGCGAAGGGATACGGGATCAGCAGGGCCGGGAGCGAGCGTGCGGCGATCTCGGCGACGCTCGAGGCGCCGGCGCGCGAGAGCACGCAGTCCGCGGCGGCGAGCGCCGTGCCCATATCGTCGATATAGGGGTTGACCTGCCAACGGGCGGCTTCCTCATCGGTGAGCGCGAGCGCCTCGATCACAGACTCGTACTCGTCCTTGCCCGTGGAATGCACGATGCGGAGCTTGGGACGTGCGAGCAGCTCGTCCTTGAGCGCGCAGACCGCCTGGTTGATGTGGCGTGCGCCGAGGCTGCCGCCGAACACGAGCAGCAGGACCTCGTCATCGGCGATGCCGAGGGCGGCGCGGGACTCCCCGCGCGAGGCCGCGATGACGCTCGTGCGGACGGGGTTGCCCGTCACGACGATCTTCCCGGCCTTGCCCGCGAACGCGCGCTCGGCCTGGGGGAAGGCGATGCAGACCGCTGCTGCATCCTTCGCGGAGGTCTTGTTGGCAAGGCCCGCCACCGAGTTCTGCTCGTGCAGCAGATACGGGACTCCGTGCTTGTCGCACCAGCGCAGGAGCGGCAGCTCGACATAGGCGCCGAAGCCGATGGCGACGTCGGGCGCGCCATGCTCGGAGAAGTGCGCGTCGAGCGCCTTGACGGCCTTGGAGATCTGCCTGAGCGCCGTGAAGAGCGTCCAGGGGCGCGAGCGGTCGAAGCCCGAGACCTCGATGGGGACGAGCTCGAAGCCCGCCTCGGGGACGAGCGTGGCCTCGAGGCGCCTCGTCTGGCCGAAGAACACGACCTCGTGCCCCCTCTCGCGGAGCTCCTCCGCGAGCGCCAGGGCGGGATTGATGTGGCCGGCGGTGCCGCCGGCGGCGATAGCGACCTTCATCGACGCCTCTTTCCCTTATTCGACGAGCCGCGCAGCCTATCGGTCGCGCTCGGGCCCAGGTCTATGCGATCGCGCGAATTGGTCCGCGGGGCGGATGCGCCGCGGCCGCCCTCTACGACGGTGAACGGCCCGCGCGCAAGCTCCGTGGGATGGGATCCGTATGCCGGGGATTGCTCGCGTGCGCTGCGCGGCATCGGATCCGATACGAACGTCTCCTCATAGGAGTCCTCGTCGTAGAGGCTCCCGTATGCCGCGCTATAGCCCTCGTCGACCTGCCAGCGGCTGCGCGCCTGGTCGTGGACCGTCTCGGGGAGGCGCGATGCGCGCGAGACCGAGAGCGTGATGCCCGAGAGCATCAGGCAGGACAGGATCGTCGAGCCGCCGTAGGAGATGAAGGGGACGGGCTTGCCCGTCAGCGGGATCATGCCCAGAACGCCGCCGATGTTGACGAGCAGCTGGATGATGAGCAGGCTCGTGCATCCGGCGGCGATCAGGCGCCCGGCGAGGTCGGGGGCGTTCTTGGCGATCTGGAACCCCGCCCATCCGAGCAGGGCGAAGACGGCGAGCATGCCGACCGTGCCCACCAGGCCGAGCTCCTCGCCGATGACGGCGAAGATGAAGTCGTTGTAGGCCATGGGGAGGTAGGAGTACTTCTGGCGCGAGAAGCCCAGGCCCACGCCGAACAGGCCGCCCGAGCCGAAGGCATAGAATCCCTGGATGAGCTGGTAGCCGTCGCCGTAGTAGTCGCGCCAGGGGTCGAACATGGTTACGATACGGGCGCGGGAGTACTCGTCGCGCAGCGACAGGACGAGGAAGAACACGACGCCGGCGCCGGCCACGCCCAAGATGAGGTTCCTGGGAAGGCCCGCGAGATAGCCCATGACCAAAAGCGTCGCCGCGAGGATGAGGGTTGTTCCCTTATCGGGCTGGGCGAGGATGAGGACGAGCGGCACCCCGACGCCGATGCCCATGAGCTTGAGGAACTCGTCGAAGCCGATCGACGCCTCGTCGAAGTAGCGCTGGGCGAGGTTGGCTGCGGTCAGGATGACCGTGATCTTCGCGAACTCCGAGGGCTGCAGGCTGAAGCCGGCGATGCCGATCCAACGGGAGGCGCCGTACGCGCCCTGTCCCAAGCTCGAGGCGAAGATCGCCATGAGCATGACGACCGTCAGCACCCAGATGCCGGTGAGGATGTTTCCCGACCACGTGCGGTAATCGATGCGGGAGAGCACGAGCGCGGCGACCGAGCCGATCGCGATGAAGATGGCCTGGCGCTTGGCATAGTAGGCGGGATCGTAGTTGGTATCCGAGGAGATGAGCGACGTCACCGACGATGCGGAGTAGATCATGAGCAGGCCGAAGAGCGCGAGCACGATCACGCATACGATGAAGACGAGGCGCGGCGTCATGAAGCGCGCCGGCACGCCGAGGATCTGCCGATCCAGGCCCTTGCCCTCGTTCTGGGATCTGCTGCGCGCCATGCCTGCCTACCCGCTCCCCTAGCCGAGCTGGAAGTACAGGGCGAAGCCGAGCGCGGCGAATGCCGACGAGACGATCCAGAAGCGGATGACGACCTTCGTCTCGCTCCAGCCCTTCTTCTCGAAATGATGGTGGATGGGCGCCATCAGGAAGACGCGCTTGCCGGTGGCCTTGAAGCTGAGGACCTGGATGATGACCGAGAGCGCCTCGGCGATGAACAGGCCGCCCATCACGAGCGAGGTGACCTCGGTCTTGGTGAGCACGGCGAGCGCCGCGAACGCGGCACCCAGGGCGAGCGATCCCGTATCGCCCATGAAGATGGTGGCGGGATAGCAGTTGTACCAGAGGAAGCCCAGGCACGCGCCGCCGATGGAGGCGGCGAAGATGGCGAGGTTGAGCTCGCCGTAGCGGAACGAGACCATGGCCATGACGAGCATGACGACCATGGCGCAGCCGCCGGCGAGGCCGTCGAGGCCGTCGGTGAGGTTGACGGCGTTGCTCATGCCCACCATGAGCAGCCAGAGAAAGACCAGGTAGAGCCACGGGATG
>CAMOLV010000066.1 GCA_946619045.1 uncultured Coriobacteriales bacterium
CTCGGGTCCTCCGCCAATGCTGTCAAGCGGGAAATGCAAGGTATAGAATGTCGTATGGATGCTTTCCAAGGCACTTCGGCAAGCATCTTGGAAGGCGGGATGGAGCAGCAGAATGATCCGAATCCCGCCCGAAACGTGCGAATGCGTCCGCAGGCCCACCGCCTCCTGAAGAAAGGCGCAGAACATGGAACGCGACAGCCTCATCTACCGAACATACGTGAGGATACTCGAGCGCGAGCTCGTCTGCGCCATGGGGTGCACCGAGCCCATCGCGCTGGCCTACTGCGCAGCGAAGGCACGTGCAGTCTTGGGGGCGATGCCCGAGAGGGTCAAGATCGAGGCCAGCGGCAACATCATCAAGAACGTCAAGAGCGTCGTCGTCCCCAACACCGACGGCAGGAAGGGCATCGCCGTCGCAGCCGCAGCGGGAATCGTGTGCGGTGACGAGGATGCGCTGCTCCAGGTCATCTCGAACGTCACGCCCGAATCTAAGGCGAGGCTCGAGGAATACCTCGAAACGGCCGCGTTCGAGATCCTGCCCTTGGAATCGGAATGCCTGCTCGACATGGTAGTCACGGTATTCCGCGGAACCTCGTACGCCAAGGTCCGCATCGCCAACGAGCATACGAGCATCGTGCTCATCGAGAAGGACGGCGAGACGCTCCTCTCGAAGGACCCGATAGCTGCAGGCAGCGCATCCGACACCCCGGACTACGACCTTCTCACCGTGCACGACATCTACGAGTTCGCCTGCACCTGCGAGCTCGACGACGTACGGGATGTTCTCGAGCGCCAGATCGAGATGAATACGGCGATCTCGCAGGAGGGCCTGCGCCGCGATTGGGGCGCCAACATCGGCAAGGTGCTGCTCGCGACCGGAGACGATATCAGGACGCGGGCGAAGGCCGCTGCAGCGGCCGGCTCCGACGCCCGCATGAACGGATGCGAGCTGCCCGTGGTCATCTGCTCCGGCAGCGGCAACCAGGGCATGACGGCGTCGCTCCCCGTCATCGAGTACGCCAAGGAGCTCGGAGCCGACAGGGATGAGCTCCTGCGGGCCCTGCTCATCTCGAACCTTATCACCTTGCATGCCAAGAGCGGCATCGGCAGGCTCTCCGCCTACTGCGGCGCCGTCAGCGCGGGAACGGGCGCCGGCGCCGGCATCGCATACCTCCATGGCGGCGGTGAGGTCGACATCGCCCACACCATCGTCAACGCGCTCGCCATCTCCTCGGGCATCGTCTGCGACGGCGCCAAGTCCTCGTGCGCTGCCAAGATCGCGACGGCCGTCGATACGGGGATCTTCGGCTTCGAGATGTTCAGGAACGGCCAGCAGTTCTACGGGGGCGATGGCCTCGTGGCCAAGGGCGTCGAGAACTCCATCGCGAACTTCGCCCGCCTTGGCCGTGTGGGCATGCGCGGCACGGACGAGGAGATCATCCTCATGATGACCGAGAACGCCTGAGGATTATTCGAAAGGACTACCTGAATCGTGGATAGCAGAGAATCGTTCGAGCAGGAGAAGAAGCGCACGCTCTCGAGTGCAGAGCAGAAGCGCATGGACCGGTTCACGGGGATCAGCGCCGAGCTCGAGGAGCAGGGCTATGCCAAGACCGAGCTCACCGTGGGCATCGTCCAGGCGAATGTTGTCGCCATGGCGTTCGCCATCCCGCTCTGCATCGTCGGCGTCATCGCCTTCCATGCCGTGAATCCCGATACGAACCCCCTCATCACCGAGTTCTCCGAACTCGTCATCGCACTCGGCGCCTTCGTCGGGCTCACCGTCGTCCACGAACTCATCCATGGACTCACCTGGAGCATCTTCGCCGAGAGCGGCTGGCGCGATATCGACTTCGGCTTCATGAAGGAATACCTCACGCCCTACTGCACCTGCTCGACGCCGCTCCCCCGGACGGGCTACATCGTGGGCACGCTGATGCCGCTCATCATGCTCGGCATCATCCCCACGATACTGGGAATCGCCTTGGGATCGGCGCTCTACCTGTGGATCGGCCTTGTGATGATCATCTCCGCAGGCGGCGACATGCTCATCGTCTACACGTTGCTCAGGCATCGCTCCGCTGCCGCCGAGAAGCTCATCTACGATCACCCCACGCAGGCGGGTTGCGTTCTTTTCGAGCGCTAGCGCAGCATCGTCCCGCACCGCCTGCGCGGCAACGCACCGCAGCGCACATGGCTACAATGGAGGGGGCCGTTTCCGCGGCTCCCTCCATCCGTTTGAAAGGGAACGTGTATGATCCTCGCCTCCCAATCACCCCGCCGCCGCGAGATCCTCGGCAACGCGGGGTTCGAATTCACCGTGCATGCGGCCGATATTGACGAGACGCCCTTCGAAGACGAGGCCCCCGTCCAGATGGTCGAGCGCCTCGCGCGCTCGAAGGCTCATGCGAGCGTGCCCTTCGCCCGCAGCATGGGCGACAACCTCATCATCGCCGCCGACACCATCGTCTGGGCCCCCGAGTGCGGCATGCTCGGCAAACCAGCGGACAGCCAAGACGCGCTGCGCATGCTCACGCTCCTCTCGGGGCGCACGCATCATGTGACCTCGGGCGTAAGCATCATCCGCATCGATGGCGATGCCACGATCGAGCACACCTTCCATGAGACGACCGATGTGACCTTCCACCAGCTGCCCGATTCATGGCTGCGCGCATACGTGGCGACGGGCGAGCCGCTCGACAAGGCGGGAGCCTATGCCATCCAGGGGCGCGGCGCGGTGCTCGTGAAGTCCATCCACGGCGACTACGACAACGTGGTCGGCCTTCCCCTCTCGCGCCTCGTGCGCGAGCTCAACGTTGTAGCCGATGGAGGACATGACTATGTCCTCGACGTTCTGGAGGCATGATATGGAGCAGAAGATCACCTCGATCACGCAGATTCCCGGCATCTTCGCCGGCCACAGCACCGATGCTGCAGCGGGAACGGGCTGCACGGCGATCATCTGCCCCGGCGGCGCGGTGGCGGGGGTCGATGTTCGCGGAGGAGCTCCGGCGACGCGCGAGACCGACCTGCTTCGTCCCGAGGAGACGGTGCAGGCCATCCACGCCGTCGTGCTCTCAGGCGGCAGCGCCTACGGCCTCTCCGCATCGTGCGGCGTCGCCGAGGAGCTCGAGAGGCGCGGCATCGGCCTCGACGTGGGCGTCGGCCTCGTGCCCATCGTCTCGGGAGCCTGTCTCTTCGACCTTGCCATAGGCGACGCGTCCGTACGGCCCACCTCGGTCGACGGCATCGAGGCGGCCATGGAGGCCCTCGACAACCCCGGCAAGCCCCTCGAACGCGGCAACGTCGGCGCGGGCACAGGATGCAGCGTGGGAAAGATCGCAGGACCCATGCGCTCGATGAAGTCTGGGTTGGGAGAGAATGTCCAGGTATCGGGCAACCTCGTCTGCGGCGCCGTCACCGCCGTCAATGCCGTGGGAGATGTGTTCGACCCCGTGACGCACGAGGCCATCGCGGGCGTCCTCGACGAGCAGGGCAACCTTGCCGCCAACACCGATGACCTGCTCTGCTCGATGGGGGCTTCCATGCCCCTCGACCGTACGAACACCACCATCAGCTGCGTCGTCACGAACGCCAAGCTCACCAAGGCGGAATGCACCAAGATAGCCCAGATGTGCGGCGACGCGTACGCGCACGCGATCAGGCCCGTGCACACCACCAACGATGGCGACACGGTCTTCGTCATGTCGACCGGCGAGGTCGAGGCCATGGTCGACGCAGTCGGCGCCCTGGCCGTGCGGGCGCTCGAACGTGCCATCGCCGATGGAGCGCGCTCCGCTACCGGAGCTTACGGCATCAAGGCCGCGTGCGACCTCTAAACGAAAAAGAGACGGGGTGCCGATGGCACCCCGTCTCCCGAGTCGTCTTTGGATAGCGGGTTTACGCGCCGAACGCATCGCCTGCGAACGGAACGAAATGATAATCGCTCTCGGAGGTCTCGTCGATCTTGGTCGGGATAGCCGAAAGCACGAAACCGGTAACGAAGAGGCTCAGAACAAACAGAACGATGACCATGAAACCCACCCTCTCACCTGCTGTGTAACATTCTCGTAACACTTTGTTGACCACAAGTATCGTAACACTCCCGTAACAAAAGTAAAGACCCTCCGAAATAATATTCGGAGGGTCCGAAACTGCATAGAATCGTCAAATATCGGTATACGACCTTAGTTGAATTTGACCACCTTCTGCGCCAGACGGTACGCGCTGACGGTGAACTGCTTGCCCCACTCCCCCGGAAGGTTGGTGAGCATGCCCACGGCACCACGGCGGGCGCGGCGGTACATATGGTGATCGTATTCCTTGAGCTCGGCCCAGAGCGCATCGAGCTGGTCGAGCGCGTCCTCGCGGTCGGAGAGCTTCGAGAAGACCGAGCAGATTGCCATGATGATCGTGAAATATCCCATCATGTAATCGCAGAGCATCGTCGACTCGACGTCGTCGAAGAGATGGTAGGCGTGCATCATGACGCGTGCGACGCGCCAGTAGTGGTCGATGCGCCCGGTGAGCACCTTCTCGTTAACCGACTGGTCCTCGCGGCCGATGAAGTAGCGGTACAGGTCGACATCGAGGTAATAGAGCTTGCGGCAGAGCGGGAACGGCACGTAAGCGTAGATGTTGTCCACGTAGAAGGTGTGCGCGGGCATGTCGAGGTCAGCGGCGCGAAGCACCTCGGTGCGGTAGGTGAGCGCGTGCATGAGCAGGTACTGGGTCTTGCTGAAGCGGCCGATCTCGTCCCAGGTGAACATGCGGCCCACGGGCATCTTGTGATGGTAGTTGACCGTGTGGGAGGTGCCCTCCTCGGCATGGTCGTACACGAAGTTGGTGATCACCAGGTCGGGAAGGTCGTCCGCCGCCTTGAAGGCGCGGAGCTTCTCGAGAAGGGCTGCGAACGCGGCGCGGTCGGGCCAATCGTCGGAATCGAAGTTCTTGAAGTAGAGGCCGGACGCGTTGGCGACCGCCTTCATGACGGCGACGCCGTGGCCGCCGTTCTCCTGGTGGACGGCCTTGATGATGGCGGGGTAGCGCTCCTGCCACTCATCCGCCTTGGCAGGCGTCTCGTCCTTCTGCGAGCCGTCGTCGACGATGACGATCTCGAGGTCCTCCGCATAGCCCGAGCCCTCGAGGAGCTCGGTGATGCAGTGGTCCATGTACGCAGCCGAGTTATAGCACGGGATGCCGATGGTGAGGATCTTATCCATATTGTTCTCCTAGGCGCTAGTGCTGCGCGACGATCTCGTCCGTGAGCTCGAGGGCGGAGGCGACGACGCCGTCCATATCGTAGTAACGGTACTCCGCGAGCCTGCCGACGATATGGAAGTTGAGGATGCCGCTCACGCGCTCGCGATAGCGCTTGTAGAGGTCGATGTTGGCGTCCTCGATGATGGCGTAGTACGGGGTCTGGCCGCTGCCGGGCTCGTAGGCCTTCGAATACTCGCGCATGATGGTGGTCTTGCCGGGGAGCACCTGGCCGGTCATGTTCTTGAACTCGGTGATGCGCGTGAAGTCCTCGCTCGTGGTGTAGTTGACCGTGCCGACGGGCTGGAAGCGATCCTGGTCGAGCGTCTCGAACTGCATGTCGAGGGTACGGTACGGCAGCGCGCCGAGGTCGTAGGAGAAGAGCTCGTCGAGCGGGCCGGTGTAGATGATCTCGCCGCTGTAGGGCTTCCCGCAGATGGAGATGCTGGTCTCCCCCACCTCGAGGAGGTCGCGCGCGTCGACGCCGAGGAAGACCGAGATGAGGTCATGCCCGAGCATGTGCTCGAAGAGGTCGGTGTAGGAGACGGCAGGCATGCCCTGATGGGGAGCCGCGGGGAAGTAGCGATCGTCATCGCCCACGAACACGGGGACGCGGCCCGTGATGGAGGGGTCGATCTGGTCGGGCGTCTTGCCCCACTGCTTCATGGTGTAGTAGAGGAAGATGTTCTCGTACACGAAGTCGGCGACCTCGGTGAGCTCGGGGTCGTTCTGCTCGCGCAGCTCCATGATGGGAACCTTCTTGTTCTCGCCGAAGGCGAGGACGAGCTTCTGGTAGAGTGCCTCGCCCTTCTCCTCGCCGAAGGCGAGCTTGAGAGACGTATGGTTGAACGGGACGGGCATGAGCGTGCCATGGATATTCGCAAGCACCTTGTGCTGATACGGGGTCCACTCGGTGAAGCGCGACAGGAAGTTGTGCACGCGGTCGTTGGTGGTGTGGTAGATGTGCGGGCCGTAGTTGTGGATGAGGATGCCCGCCTCGTCGTAGCTGTCGTAGGCGTTGCCCGCGATATGGCCCCTGCGCTCGAGGACGCAGACCTTCATGCCGCACGCCTCGGCGAGACGGCGGGCGCACACCGCGCCGGCATAGCCGGCGCCGACGATGATGGCATCATATGCATCGGGATTGAAAGACTCGGGAAGGCCGTTCTCGATAGCCATGGAACATCCCCTTAATTTCTAAAACAGTCCGTTAGAGCAGAAATGATTCTAGCACTCAACACTATAATGGTAGGGGTTTCACCGATGGCCAGCGCGATTATCGGCACGCCGACCGTGCTGCGTCCACGAATTGCACAGGAATCACGTCATTGGAGGAGAACAATATGAGCGCATTTCTCGATCGCATGAAGGCCCTTGCCAAGAGCGATGTCAAGACCATCGTCCTTCCCGAGGGCGAGGATCAGCGCACCATCGACGCCGCGAAGCAGATCGTGGCCGAGGGCCTTGCGAAGCTCGTCATCCTGGGCGACCCCGCCCAGATCGATGTCGAGGGCGTCGAGGTCATCGATCCCGCCACCTCCGACAAGCGCGAGGCGTACGCCGCCAAGCTCGCCGAGCTCCGTGCCAAGAAGGGCATGACCTACGAGCAGGCCTACGAGCAGGTCGCGGATGCCACCTACTTCGGCACCATGATGATCAAGATGGGCGATGCCGACGGTCTGGTCTCCGGCGCCTGCCACTCCACCGCCAACACGCTGCGCCCCGCTCTCCAGATCCTGAAGACCGCCCCCGGCACCAAGCTCGTGAGCTCCTTCTTCATCATGTGCACCCCCACCGCCCAGTACGGCGAGGACGGCACCCTCCTCTTCGCGGACTGCGGCCTCAACATCGCCCCCAACGCCGACGAGCTCTCCGAGATCGCCCTCTCCTCCGCCGCAACGTGGAAGAGCCTCATGAGCGACGAGCCCGTCGTCGCCATGCTCTCCTACTCCACCATGGGCTCCGCCGGCGGCGCCACCGCCGAGCTCGTCCAGGAGGCCACGCGTCTGGCCAAGGAGAAGGCTCCCGAGCTCGCCCTCGACGGCGACCTGCAGCTCGACGCCGCCCTCGAGGCGTCTGTCGGCCTGCTCAAGGCCCCCGATTCCAAGGTCCCCGGCAAGGCCAACATCCTCGTCTTCCCCAACCTCGAGGCCGGCAACATCGGCTACAAGCTGG
>CAMOLV010000067.1 GCA_946619045.1 uncultured Coriobacteriales bacterium
GCCACAGGCCGTAGATCCAGCGGCCGTTGGAGAGGATCTGGATGGCCTGGCGGGCGAAGGTGCCGGGCTCGGGGAGCACGACCTCGGGCTCCGACCAGGTCAGACCGTCGTCAGTGGAAACCTGCTTCTTGACGACGGAGGTGTACTGCATGTTGTCCTTGCCGGGCTGACGGCCGAGCTGGGAGGTGTACATGCACCAGATCTCGCCGTTGGGGTTGAGGAACAGCGAGGGGTTCTGGTCGGAGAAGTCGGTGTCGGTGGAGATGTACGTGGGCTCGGACCACTGGTCGGCGCCTTTCTCGAGGCGGGAGACCACGATGTTGATGTCGGTGTCGCCCTCGTAGGTGCCGGCGAACCAGCAGCACAGGATCGTGCCCGCGGGGGTCTCCAGCAGGCCGGGGCCGTGCGCCGTGGTCCAGGGGCCGGGGTTGATGAAGGCCTCGGTGAGCTTCATCTCCTCGTCGTAGTAGATCTGGCCATCGGGGGTGAGGCCGGGAAGCGTCTTGATTGCCATGCGTGTTCCTTTCCTCTTCGCGTGATACCCTTGCGGGCTCTTTCCTTCTCTGGCGCGGGAACCCTGTGCCCTGCCAGACCGTTACCGTGTTCGGAGCGCTAATCGATGCGGGTCAGGCTGCCGTCCTCCTCGCGAGCCCAGCCCTTGATGAAGTTCCAGCCCAGCGCGACGGCGCGCGGATCGACCGCGTGCGCGAGGCGCTCGACCGTGACGAAGCGGTAGTAGACGGGCTCGCCGTCGTCATGCGATGCCCATGCCTGCACGTTGAAGCGCTCACCCACATGCTCGAGCGTGTCGGACGCGAAGCCGGTGGGCGTCGAGGCGTCGAACGAGACGGCGCCGGAGTTGTTGTATGCGAGCCAGTAGTCGGCGTTCTCGGCCCACGACCACGCGCTCTGGTCCTCGGCCGTGAGCGGCCAGGTGCGGCCCTTGGGCATGCCCATGGGATCGGCGAGGCCTGCGAACTGCACGATGGGCATGCGGTAGTCGTATGCGCGCTTCTTGGCGTCGGAGAGGTCGCGGGAGGGCGACGTGGTCGCATCGGAGGGCTCGAGGTCGTTGAGCCTGGAGCGCGGGTTGAAGGCGAGGAGCCCCGCCTTGCTGTCGTCGAGCGTCTCGAGGTAGCTCACGTGCGGGCCGTTGAGCGAGATGGCGCCGGCGAAGACCTCGGGGTAAGCGGAGGCCAGCGCGTTGGTCATCATCGAGCCCATCGAGAAGCCCGAGACGTAGATGCGGCGGCGGTCAACCTTGACGACCTCGTCCATATGCTCGATGAGGGCCATGATGAAGGCCATGTCGCTCGGGAGGCGCGGGTCGTCCCAGCCGTTCCAGCGCATCTCGATGGTGGCGTCGGGGAAGACGCAGGCGAAGCCGTCGCGGTCGGCGAGGTCGGCCCAGCCGCTCTGCTCGGCGCCGTAGAGGCCCATGCAGTTGATGCCATGCAGGTAGAACACCAGGGGGATGGGCTCTTCGGATCCGCGCAGGCGCTCGGGCACGTACTCGAACCACGTGCGGGGCAGGCCGTCGGCCAGGCCGAGCGAGGTGTCGCCCACGTGCGAGACGAAGCCGCGGGCGTTGAAGTCGACGCGCGGCTGGTAGATGCCGAAGACGTCGTTGCGCCAACGGCGCGTCTCGGAGAACATGAGCTCCCATGCGTCGGCCACCTCATCTGCGGAGAGGCCGTTTTCGCTCTCGTAATGGCGGACGCAGGGGTTCTCGACGTTCGAGAGGCAGACCACATTGCGGGGAACCTCGTTCTCGACACCGGGCTTGTTGGCCGCGACGAGACGGCTCGCAAGCTGCTCGTTGGCCTCGTAGAGCCAGGCCACCTGCTGGGCACCCTTGCCCTCGGGCATCTCGTAGCCCTCGGGGAAGGAGCCCACCATGATCGCGGCCGCATCGAGGGGGCGCGTCGCCGCGAGCGTCGCCACCATGGCGGAGGCGGCGGGCGTGGCGGCGATGTGGTAGATCATGCCGTTGAAGCCGGCGACCTTGCCCTTGGACTTGGGCAGCGCGGCGAAGCAGCGCACCAGGAAGTCGGCGTCGTCATCGCGGGCGGGGTCGCAGGCATAGTTCCAACCGCCCTCGAGCGGGTTGGGGAACAGGATCACGAAGTGGCGGTCCTCGGCGAGGGCGGCCAGGCCGAGCTCGTCGAGCAGCGCCTTGGCGCTCTCCTTGGTGGCCTCGTCGCGCAGCACCATGAGAACCTGGCCCTGCTTGGGATGCGGGCAGCCGCTTGCCGGCACATAGGCGAACATGCTGCGGTCGCAGCTCACCGAGACATCCACGTCGTTCTCGGGATTCAGAAAGCCCGACGTGGTGCCCTCGACGATCTCCTCGACCAGCGTCCCGCCATAGGGCGAGAAGCTCACCAGCGGGTTTGCATCGTTCCTCATAGCTAGACCTCCTCGACCTTATGCGAGCCTTCCAGCCGCCTGAACCTGCTCATGAACGCCCATGCGGCGCGCGTCTCGTCGACGATGGCGCCATGGGGCATGTCGCGCGCGACGGTCAGACCCACGCGCGGGCTTCCGTCCGCATTCGCATACACGCGCGAGACCAGGCGGTCGCCCTCGGGGTATCCCGCGTCCGCGGTGTAGCGGTTGCTTCCATCCCACACCTGCGGCTCCTGCTCCGCGCAGCCGTTGGGCGGCAGCACGTAGGCGAGGTCGGACGTGCGGTCCGTCACGCCCTTGTCGTCGGAATCGCCGGTGCAGATCCAGAACGGGAGCTCGTAGTCTCCGACCACGAAGTCCGGATGATAGAAGTACGCCCCAAGGCCGCTTGCGGCCACGACCTCGGCGGCGGGGGCGTTCCACGGCGAGACGGCTGCGAAGAGCCATGGGTGCGTGGTGGCCTGCTGGCAGGTGTAGGCGCCGCCGTTGCTGAAGCCCGTGGCGTACACGCGCGTGCGGTCGCATCCGTAGGCGGAGGCGACGTCGTCGATCAGGCGCTCGAGCACCTCGTCATCGCGCTCGGCGCACCACACGTTGTAGGGCGAGTCGGGCACGGCGACCATGAAGGCGCGCGTCTCGTCGGCGAGGTCCTCCCAGCCGTTCTTGTCGGCATACAGATAGGAGGGCTCGCCGCGGCCGTGGATGGAGATGACCAGGGGCAGGCCCCATGCCTCCTCGCGCGTCATGCCGCAGGGAATATGCAGCGCGTAGTGGTACGACGTGTAGCCGATCTCGACCACGCGATGGTCGAAGCGGTCGCCCAGATAGAACTCCTGACGGCTCTGGCGCCACGCCAGCTGGCCGTCGGGGCTGCTCTTCCAGCGCACCACATGGCAGATGAAGTCGCGCAGCGCACGGCGGGCAATGCAAGGATCGGCGCCGCCCAGCTCGGGGCTTACGCGCAGGCTCCACTCGGGGCCGTTCGCAGCGCGCAGATAGCCGGCAAGCTCGTCGTCGCAGGCGGAGCCCATGAGCCAGGCGGCCACGACGACCTCGCGGTTGAGCGCGCGGTAGGACTCGGACGGCTGCGCCACGAACCAGTGGTCTGACGGCTCGTCGCCTGCTGCCAGGCTCGAGGGCTTGCCGTCGACCAGCACGTAGGAGGCTGCGAAGGAAGGATGCGCCACCATGACGTTGCCGGCATGCTCGGCGCCCTCGCCGTAGCCCACCAGGCTGATGAGCGGCTCCCATGCCCACAGGCCGCCGGCCCTGCCGGGGATGGACATGCGGGCGGGCGCGACCAGCTTGCGGCGCGCTTCGAGGTAGACCTCGCGTGCGAGGTCCGCGGGGGCGTTCGCCCAGCCGTCGGGGGCTATGGGGGCGAGGATGACCCCGCCGTCGTTCTCGATCTCATCTATCCAGCCGCTCTCATGGGCGAAGGCGCCGATTTCTGCCGCGCTGCGCACCGCGCGGTCGGGGACGCACAGCACCACCGTGCGCACCGGATCGGCGCAGGCCCTGGTGGACACGTAGCTCCAATACTCGATGGCAGACATGCGCAACCTCCTCAACGCGCGAAAGCGGACGGATAGCCAAGGTCGGGACGCGCCCCGCCCCACAGGGGACGGGGCGCTCGGAGGGTCTTACATCGGGAAGACGAGCACGGCGCCCAGCGACATCGCGGCGATGCGGATGAAGTACATGGGCACGGTGAACTTCCAGAACTCGGGCAGCGTGTAGTTGCCCATGCCGTAGATCATGGCCGGCAGGCCGTCGACGGGCATGTAGCCGCCCTGCCAAGCGGAGAGCATGACGGCGGCGCAGGCAGCGAGCGGGCTCACGCCGAGCTGGATGCAGGTGGCGACGGCGATCGGGGCGAAGATGAACGCGGAGCCGATGTTGGAGCCGGTGAAGGTAGCGCAGGTGGAGGTGAGCAGCGAGAACACGAAGACGATCAGGAACGGCGACCAGCCACCGGCAACGCCGGCGACAGCCTGGCCGATGAGGGCGGTGAGGCCGGAGTCGGCGAGGGCGTTGGCCACGGGGATGACGCCGGCCATCATCAGGATGACGGGGGCGAAGATGCTATCGCGGAACTCTTTCCAGGTTACGACGTTCAGCAGCATGAGGATGAAGGCGCAGACGCCGGGAACCACGTAGGCGATGTTGCCGAGCTGGCTCATGAGCATCATGGCGATGACGGAGATGATGAAGAGGGCGATGGTGATCTTCTCCTTGGTGGGATCCATCTTCTCGCCAGCGGCGTCGCGGGCAGCCTTCTGCTCCTCGGTGGCCTCGGCGATGGGGTGGCTCGGGAGGAGCTTCCAGCCCACGATGGCGCTGATGAGGAAGCCGATGGAGAGCGCGAAGGTCACGAGGGCGAAGCCGAACATCGTGAAGTCGCTCGTGGCATAGCCGGCGGACTCGAGAACGGTGGTGGCCAGGCCGAACTGGAATGCGACGTTGATGGGGATGAGCGGGTGGTTGGTGGCGAAGCCCAGCGGCATGAGCAGCTTGGAGGTGGGGAAGTCCTCGTTATAGGGCAGGGTCGCGACCAGCGAGAGGATCAGGACGTAGTAGCCCGTGGAGCCGCCGCCGGCGAGCATGCAGCCGAGCATGACGACGATGATGAGCAGGAGGTAGCTCTTGAAGCCGCCCTTGGTGACGAGGTTGCCCATGGCCACCTTGACGTTGGCGATGAGGCTGGTCTTCTGCACGGCGGCCATGACCACCATGAAGAATGCGACCATCCACACGCTCGCGTTGGTGAAGCCTGCGAAGGCGTACGGGACGTCCCACTGCACCTCCCACTCGGCACCGAAGACGGCGCCGAAGATCACGAGCAGGAGGCTCGCGAAGATCGGGGGAGCACCGAAGGGCATGACGTCGAACATGATCAGCGCGAGCATGACCACGAGGACGACCAGTGCCAGGATCATTTGCAATGTCATCTGTATCAAGTCCTTTCCTTCAAATAGCTGACAATGCGTTCCTACGGTCGGACGGTCGTCCAGCCGCGTAGTACCTGAATCGAAAGGCCTATGCCTTCTCGGATGCTGCGGCGCGGCCGGCGGCCATGCGCAGCGCGTAATCGATGGCGTTCACGAGGGAGAGCTCGTTGGAGGTTCCCTTGCCCACCAGCGCGAAGCCCGTGCCATGGTCGACGGACGTGCGGATGATGGGGAGCCCCAGGGTGATGTTGACGCCCTCGACGGCCTTCCACTGGTTGGTGGCGCGGTCGATGACGAAGCCCAGGACCTTGGTGGGGATGTGCCCCTGGTCGTGGTACATGCACACGGTGACGTCGTACCAGCCGCCGTTCATCTCGGAGAAGACCGAGTCGGGCGGGATGGGGCCGATGGCGTTGATGCCGCGCGCCTTGGCGATCTCGATGGCGGGGGCGATCTCCTCGATCTCCTCGCGGCCGAAGAGGCCGTTCTCGCCGCAGTGGGGGTTGAGGCCGGCCACTGCCACGCGGGGGTTCTCGATGCCCAGGTCGAGCATGGCCTGGTTGGCGAGCTCGATGACCTCGAGCACGCGCGGGGTCTTGACGCGGTCGCATGCCTCGCGCAGGCTCACGTGCGTGGAGACGTGCGCCACGCGGAAGTCGTGGTGGGCGAGCATCATGCAGTACTTCTTGGTGCCCGTGTAGGTGGCGTAGATCTCGGTGTGGCCGTCGAAGTGCATGCCCTGCGGGGCGAGGGCGAGGTTCATGGCCTCCTTGTTGAGGGCGTTGGTGACGGTGGCGTCGACCTCGCCGTCCATGGCCAGCTCGATGAGGCGCTTGACCGACTGGAACGCGGCGTTGCCGCCCTCGGCCGAGACGGTGGCGAGCTGGAACTTCGAGACGTCCTCGATGAGGTCGAGCTGGTACACGTCGATGGTGCCGGCCTCGAACTTGGCCTCGGCGACGCTCGACACCGGGTTGATCTGGATCTCGGGGTGGTTCACGAAGCCCTTGGCCTGCTCGAGCATCTTCCAGTCGCCCACCACGATGGGACGGCAGCGGTCGTAGAGCGTGGGGTCGGAGAGGGCCTTGACGGTGATCTCGGGGCCGTTGCCCGCGGGATCGCCCATCGAGATACCGACGATAGGCTTGTAATCGCTCATTAGCACATACCCTTCTGCTTGTTCTCGGCCAGGACGCCGCGCAGCTCCTCGATGCCCTCGTCGGGCAGCCAGTTGAACGGCGCGCGGCACTTGCCCACGGGATAGCCCAGCTCGGCGACGGCGGTCTTGACCACGGTGTTGGGGTTGCCGTGGCGGAACACCGCGCGGAAGGTGGCGATGCTGTTCTGGACCTCGCGGGCCTCGTCGAGCTTGCCCTCGACGAAGAGGTCGTAGATGGAGGCCATGACGTGCGGGTACACGTTGGCGCAGCCGGCGATGGCGCCCTTGCCGCCCTCGATGAGCGCATCGAGGATGAGGCTGTCGTTGCCCGAGAGGGTCACGAAGTCGGGGCGGACGTCCTTGACCTGGATGTAGGCCTTGAGGTTGTCCCAGTTGCCGCTGGAGTCCTTGGCGCCCACGATGTTGGGGACATCCTTGGCGAGGCGCGCCACGGTGGCGGGCTCGAGCGCATTGCCCGTGCGGGCGGGGATGTTGTAGAGGAGCACGGGGAGGTCGACGGCGGCCGCGACTGCGCAGTAGTGGCGGTAGAGCTCCTCCTGGCTCGCCTTGGCGAAGCTCGGGGTGATGATGGAGACCACGTCGGCGCCCACGCGCTCGGCCATCTTGGTCTGCTCGATGGTCTCCTTGGTGGAGATGCAGCCGGTGCCCGCGTACACGGGGACCCTGCCGGCGACCTGATCGATGGTGGTCTCGAGGATGGCCTGCTTCTCGGCGCCGGAGAGGATGTATGCCTCGCCGTTGGTGCCGAACGGGAAGATGCCGTCGATGCCCGCGTCGATCTGGCGGTCGATCTGGACGCGCAGCTCGTCGAGGTTGATGGACTCATCCTCGTTCAT
>CAMOLV010000068.1 GCA_946619045.1 uncultured Coriobacteriales bacterium
AACCTCGAGGTCGTGGGCGAGATCCTGCGTGCGCTGGGGTTGCCGGAGGATGCGTACGACCTGGTCGCGGACCGTCCCGGCCACGATCGCCGCTGCGCGGTGGACGCCTCGAAGCTGCGCCGCGAGCTGGGATGGATTCCCGAGCACACGGACTTCTCCGCCGAGATCGCTGCGCTGGTGGCGTGGTATCGAGGACATCCGACGGTATAGGCTTGGCTTCCTTTTCGGCTTCTCTGGCAAACGCGGGCTTTGCCATCGTCTGCAGAACAAAATGGATACAGAGGCGCTTCGATGTGGTACATATTAGGTGCCGAGGCATTTGCTGAGGTTCCAAGAGCCAGGGGTAATCCCCTGGCATTTCTTTTTAGGAGCTCATATTGCCGGTTCTTTCTGTCTTCTGTGATGAATCGGGACAGCAAAACATGTCTGAGGGTGACTACTTGGTAACCCTCGTTTTGCATGACCAATCAAATCCGTTTGGCAGCTATGCAGCGGTTCCGTTTGCGATCTGACGGCGGACTTGTCGGCGTTGGGAATATGATCTGCGAGAACTGAGACTGGGTCGGATTCCCAGTCTCAGTTGCTTTTGAGACGGCGACTGCAGGAGAAACGGGCCGTCTACCTGCGGTTTTCGAGAGAAGCACCGACTCAGCGTACGTTGAGTCTGGGGAACGACCGCCGATATCCCACCGACTCAGTTTCGCAGCCGTTGGGTGCGGGCAATCCGCTCGCCCATACCTCGCCGCCACCTCCCGCCCGTTGGACTAGACTGGTGGTTCACCTAGGCAGCGCATCGTCCTGGAGCACAGCAATCATGTCGAGACCGGCACATATCGCACCCGCGGAGCACGCGGCGCCCAAGCATCTCAAACCTGCCGGCGCACCCGTCCCTGCTCCGCGCCGCCGCATGCGCCTCGGGACCATCCTGCCCACCCTCGGCATCATCGCGGGGCTCATCCTGCTGGGTTGGCCCGTCGCCACCGACTGGATCGAGGCTTACCGAGCAAGCAGGACCATCTCGACGCTTGCCCAGTCGGTCGCATCCGTCTCCGAGGAGGACCGCGCTGCCCAGCTCGCCCAGGCGCGCGCATACAACGCGCGGCTCGCGGAGCAGCACGGCATGGAGTACCAGGCGGTTCCCGGCGAGACGTTCGAGCCTGCGGTGGGGGAGGACGAGATCCTGCCCTACGAGCAGCAGCTCTTCGACGGAACCCCCGGCAGCCCCATGGCGTGGATCGAGATCCCCTCGATCGCGGTGCGCGAGACCATCTACCACGGCACGAGCGAGGACACGCTGGCTGCGGGCGTGGGGCACCTCGAGGGCACGAGCCTGCCCGTGGGCGGCAGCTCCAGCATGTGCGTGCTGTCGGCGCACTCCGGCATGCCGTACTCGCGCATGTTCGACGACATCCGCAACCTCGAGCCCGGCGACACGTTCACCGTCTGGACGCTCGGCGAGCCGTACTGCTATCGCGTGACCGAGCAGATCGTGGTGACGCCGGACGAGGTCGACAAGCTCGCGATCGTGCCCGGCGAGGACCGTGCGGCGCTCATGACCTGCACGCCGTACGGTGTGAACAGCCACCGCCTCATCGTGTTCGGCGAGCGCATCCCCTACGAGTACGTCGCGCCCGATGATCCGTCCGACCCCGCGGGCGCCGCGCAGCATGCGGCGCAGATGCCGTTCGCATCGCTGCTGAACAGCAGGACGATCCCGTTTGCCGTGGGATTCGCGGTGGTCTTAGCGGCGGGAATCGTGCTGGCTGTTGCGAGGCGTAGGCGCCGCGGATAACGTCTGCGTGAGCAGTTAACTTGCAGCCCGATGTGGGCGATTTTGCGTTCTCGATTTAGGTAAACCAGTGTTACGTCTGGAAAATCCCGTTATGCAAGTAATTACGGTATTCGAAAATAGAATATAACGTGTGACCTGCGTGTATATAAATTATTACGCCGTTTAAACACTGCAAGATTTGAACTCTGATGCGGAATTAGTCGTATAGTTCCCTTCAATTCGCTCGGCCAAAGCCGATGCCGTATTGCAAGGGGACTAACAATGATTGAACTAATCTGCCATATCGCGCTCAAACTGCTCGCCCTGCTGCTCTCGACACTCGTGGTCCTGGCGGGCATCGCGTGCAACGTGCGGCCGGCCGCCGCCGCGGAGGTTGCGGGCAGGGCATCCGTGGTCTCTCAGGATGGATCGGTGCACGGCTATTCCGCGTTCCGGCTCCTCGCAGGAGACGTCCATGACGGCATGCTCGCCGATGCCTCGCTCGACGGCTGCGCGGGGTCCGCGGCACTCGTATCGCTCGGCGCACCGTCGGACGCGCAGCGCCTCGCCGCATGGCTCGCCGAGGGTGCGGCGACCGACGCGGAGGGCACCTTCGCCGCCTCCATCGCGCGGGCGGTCCAGGCATCAGGTGCCGCACCCGCCGCGACCTTCTCGTCCGGCGAGACGGTCGAGCTCGGGGAAGGCTACTGGATCATCGCGAGCGGCGATGCCCGGCCCATGCTCTGGCTCGTCGACGATGCCGAGCCGATCGAGGCCGTCGAGAAGTCCGTCGATCGCGGCGAGCCGCCGATCGATGTCGAAGATCCCCGAGCACCTTCCGATATTCCACCTTGAACGGGCGACCCGACCTTCCGCGCGCCAGCTGCGGGACTCGTCCTGATGGCGGCGTCCCTACTGGCCAGGGCAGCTGAGGCGCGGGGGAGCGATGGGCAACGACCGGCACGGAGGAAAACCAGCAAGTTCAAACGATTGGAGCAACGATGATGAACAAGACGACCAGGGGAATCGCAGCATGTGCGCTCACGGCGGCGCTGGGAATGGGAGGCCTCTTCGCCGGCGCGGCGCCTGCGCTGGCCGACCCCGCCGCGGCAGAGCAGGGCACGATCACGGTGACCACGACCGAGGGCAACGCGGGCGTGTCGTACTCGGCCATCCAGATCATCAAGGCCGATGTCGACAGCGCCGGCAAAGCGACGCACATCACGTGGGCATCCGACGAGGTCAAGGCTGCTGTCGAGGGTGCCATCAGGGCTGAGGACCCCGCATATGCGGGCACCACGGCCCAGGACGCGGCGGACTTCATCGCCGCGCACATCGCGGGCACGAACAGCACCACCATCCTCGCCAACACCGACTTCGGCAACAAGCTCGCCGACGCCGTGGACGGCATCGCGGGAACCGCGGTAGCAGCCGGCACGGCCTCGACGCTCGACGAAGGCTGGTGGCTGCTCGTCACCGACGGCTCCTCGCTCGGCACCGGCGCCGCGGGCACCTCTCCGATCTTCGCGCTGATCAACAAGGACGTACCCGTCTCGATCACCGAGAAGGTCTCGGTCCCCACGGTCCAGAAGGAGATCAAGGAGGATTCCACGGGCGAGTGGGGCACCATCGCGGACTCCGCGGTCGGACAGGACGTGGACTACCGTCTGACGGGCACCGTCTCGGGCAACATCGCGACGTTCGATACGTACAGCTACAAGTTCAACGACCTGATCGACGACGGGCTCACGCTTGACGGCACAAGCTCCGTCAGGGTGACGGTCGATGACGTCGATGTGACCGACCAGGCGGATATCAAGCTCGTGGGCCAGAGGCTCACGGTGTCCTTCGACAACCTCAAGGCACTTGACGGCGTCACGGTCGATGCGGACACCACGGTCGTGGTCACCTATACCGCGCACCTCAACGATGCCGTCGCAATCGGCGAGCCCGGCAACAAGAACACCGTGCGCATCGAGTACTCGAACAACCCCAACCACGAGGGCACCGGAACCACCGTCGAGAAAACCGTCAAGGACTTCGCGTTCGGCTTCACCATCGTGAAGAAGGACAAGGTCACGGACGCGCTTCTCGCGGGCGCCAAGTTCACCATCAAGGACTCCGCGGGCAAGTACGTGCAGGAGGACGGCTCCATGGGCGACGAGCCCTTCGAGTTCACGACCGACGAGTACGGCGAGATCAGCGTCATCGGCCTCGATGCAGACACCTATACCATCGAGGAGACCGCGACCCCGACAGGCTACGAGCAGATCGATACCCCCATCACCGTCACGCTCGTGCCCGAATACGATGAGGAGCAGATCGAGCTCACGAGTCTCTCCGCAACCTTCTCCGGCGGCGAGGGCGACGGCGTCGATGCCGACGGCGACGGTTTGGTCGAGAGCGGAAGCGGCATCACCTATATCGAATACGGCAACGTGAACCTCGACATCACCAACGACAAGCAGATCGTCATGCCCGTCACGGGCCTCGACGGCATCACCTTCACGTATGTTGCGGGCGGCGCCACCCTGGCCATCTCGCTCGCGGGTCTCGCGCTCAAGGGCCTCCGCAAGGAGCAGTAATCGCTGGTAGCACGCTATTGTTCGGAGGCGGGTCGCAGTGCGCGGCCCGCCTTTTTGCGTGGGTCAACTCCGATGCTGGGGCGTGTGGGCCCAAAGTGCACAGCTCATCGCGCTGGTGGCATATTTCGACGGTTTATGGAAGAAATCGAGGCACCTCTGCTCATCGTGGAAATACGACACCATCGTTTGCGCAGGTCAAAGCCTCGTTTTTGAGACCCTCTGGAAAGCGTCACCTAGAATCTTCCATATTCCGTCAAAATATGCCAAAACAGGGCTATGTCGTGAACGGGTGCTCGAAGTCGAATGTCTCGCCTTCGAATCCCTCGAATCCCGTGGGCAGAACAGCGGCCCTGAGTGCAGAGCGGCGGTCCTTCCAATCTTTGCAGGTGATGCGGATGCGATGCTTGAGCTTTTTCGCAAGCCCGCGCGCGGCGTTGTCCATGTCCTGCGCCCGTTTGAGCTGGCCTGTCGATATCGCGAGGTAATCGATGTCGTTGCAGACGACCGCGACCATCCTGCGCGAATCGCGGTAGTTCGCATCGATGGTCGCGTGCGCCCAGTCGCTCTGATATTCCACGTCGATTGACGGATTGCGCCAGTAGAGGTCGGGGAAGCAGATGGTCTGTCCGCTGGCCTGCCGTACCTCGACCTTCGGGTTGAGCACGGGGATGGGAATCCCATAGCCTCCCCTGCGCACAGGAAGGCAAAGTAGCAGGTAGAGCGCCGTTTCCATATGCGATGCGGCATTCTCCCTAACCCAGGGGAGCGCCGCCCGCGCTGCCTTGATGCCTTTCACGTCTTTGCGGTTATCGATGAAACGCCGAAGCGCATACTCCGAGCAGATCGGTTGGAGCTCGAACGACTGCGCAAAGCAGACCATGTTCTTGTGCAGATCGGTGAGAGGGGTATCGAGGTTGCCGTTGAGCTTCGAGCGTCCGAGCGTCGGCCAGGGAGAGTAGTATCCGCACAGCATCATGCCCAGCATGATGAGCTCGACATGCGTGAGCTCGGTCGCCATCTGCAGGAACACGAACGCCGGCATGCTGAGGTACACGTCGTGCCCGAGATCGATGAACGCGCGCGTTCCAACATCGCCGGTCCACAGATGCGGCTTGACCGTCTTCGTGGCACGCATCTGATCGGCCTGGCAGACCAGCACGTGATACGGCTTGGTGAGGTGGCCTAACAGCTCGCGCGCCTCGTCGTCCATCTCCTCGATGCCGCGTTTGCCATGTACGGCATCGCGCGTGATCGTCTTGGTGCAGGCCTTGCACCACTCCGCCTTGTCGTCCACGCGCGAACGCAGGTAGCAGAGCATCTCTATGGCAGATTCGTAGCCTAGGTAGATTGGCATGATGCGCCCCCCGATTACTTCGAGAGTTTATATGGTAGCGAGGTACAGCGAATAGGGAGCCATTCTATTTGCCAGCGGTCAGATTGGGTCCTCGAGGGATCGAGGGCAACAGCTTTGCGCGGGATTGGCAAGTTCTGCCACTTTATGGAAGATTTTGAGGACCATATGCCCATCGAGGAAATACGACACTCTCGTTTGGGCTGGTAGAAGGCTTGGATTTGGCAAGCCCTCAGAAGGGGCACCGAATATCTTCCATAAAGTGGAAGAACATGCCATCAGCGCGAACAGCTGTGCACCACCCAGCCGACACGGCATGCTGGACCCCGTCTATGAACGCTAGATTCCCAGGCCGTCGATGACCCGGTCGAGCACCGAGCTCCGCCCGCGGTATCTCCCCGCCAGCGTGGCGAGCATCCCGCGCAGCTCCGCGTCGTCGTCGCTCGGCAGATACGTCTCGATGGCCTCGATGATCTGCGCGAATCCCACCCCATCGTCGCGTCCCACGCGGGCGCACCACAGCCGTTCCTCGTGCGCGCAGATGTTGCGCGCCTCCACGAGGGTCTCCAGGTCGTCGAGCATCCGCTGCGGCGTGATGAAGTCGGTCGCCCCGCAGGTCTGAGCCACGCGCCCGCAGACGGCACGCTGCTCGTCGCGCTTCATGAGCGCATAGAAGTACTTGAGGTTCCCGAAGGTCAGCTCGGTGAACAGCACCCACAGGGGCACGCCGCCATGCACGTCGCGGTAGTACTGCACGCGCACGTCAGAGCGGTCGGCGCCGATCTCGGGGTCGGCCTCGACGCCGCGCGCATGCTTGGCGAGCGTGTCGATGAGCCAGTTGAGGTTGCGCTCGTAATCCGCCGCGCCGAGCAGATACCCGGACTCGCCGGTGTAGCTCTCGCGCTCGAGGTAGTCCTCGGTGCCGGGGTGCGCCGTGCAGAAGCAGTACGACATGAGGCTGCGCATGATGGTCTCGACGACCATCAAAAACCTGAACGTGACGGCGCGCAGGTCGCGGTCGAAGCGGAACAGGTCGTGGATGTCGTCGAAGCGGGTGCCGGGCACGTAGCGGTCCTCGCCCGCGATGCGCGACGCCTCCGGGTCGAGGAACGGCGCCTTGTAGCCGTTGACGATGGCGTAATACCCCTCGCGCAGGAGCGTGGCCTGCGTGCGGTCGTCGCAGATGACGCCGCGCCGCTCGAGGATCTTGACCTGGTCCTCGGCGGTCGTGAACGGCTTGTTTGAGATCTGCGACATAGACACCCCCTTAACCATTGTGACACTTCTCGCCCGCGGGCGGCGGTTCCATCTGCCGGGGCTCCGATCACAGCGTGTCCAAGATACATTCTATTTAAGAATTTGACAGGATTTTAAAGATTAAGCCGCTATTATCATGCGCACCGTCCAACGAGGATAGCTACCGTTCGCCGCCAATTTAGTAAACCGCTCAACCGTTAAACGCGACCGCTGAGATTGTTCGCAGGAGAAATTGCACGAAAGGGTACAATGCTTCTTGTGGCAAAACGCCACGGTGTATCGCGCGAAAGCGCAGCGTTTCCCCTAGGGGTGTGTTAGAAAGGCACGAAATGGCTCAGGGTACTGTTAAGTGGTTCAATCCGGACAAGGGC
>CAMOLV010000069.1 GCA_946619045.1 uncultured Coriobacteriales bacterium
GCAGCTCGGTGCGGCGGCGCTGCAGCTTGGAGAAGTCGTTGTTGTAGAAGCCGCCATCGCCCACGTAGACGCCGTGGAAGGTGCCGCGGACGAAATCGCAGTTGGTCGCGGCGGCGAGCTCGATGCAGGCGGCGCCGTCGGAGATGGCATCCACGCCGAAGGGCACGCGGATCTCGGAGCGGAGGTTGCCGATGATGAAGGCCATGGTAGCCGGCGTGACGAAGCTCATGGAGCGCTCGTAGGGCAGGCTGAACTCGTTGGAGAAGAGGATGCCGTCGACGCCGCCGTCCTGCAGGGCATGCAGGTCATGGCGTGCATGCTCGATCACAACGTCGAGCGAGTCGCTCTCCTTCCAGCGCGGATCGCCCGGAAGGGGGTCCAGGTGAAGCATAGAGATGATGGGCTTCTTAACGCCGAACAGCTCCTCGGTCCAAAGCATTTCTCTCTCCTATCCGGGCGCGTGGCCCAACGTGCAAAGTGGTATGAAAATCTTAACCAGTTATATAGTTTCATCCATGATGCCCCAGCTGTCCACTACCGTTCCGCGAGCGGTGCCTGCGGGTGGTGGAGCGCTCGGACGGGCAAGCTGAGTTTTTTCATACCCTATTCCAGCTCAACTGCGGTTCCTTCCAGAGAAAACCGCAGGAAAGCCGATAGAGGGTATGGAAATCAAGCCGCTTATGAAACCTGGTGTCGAGCAAACGCGCGCATCGCAAGCGGTGAAAGGGTCACGAGCATCGCTGCATACAACAGGGTGGAGATGCTCGGCAGATCGAGGACCAACGAGCCGGCAGCATACGACGCCATGCGCGAGAACGACCAGTTGATGGAGCTGAGCGGGGTGAGCGCAGCGACCTTTGCGGCCGGCGTGAAGAAGATCCCGATGAATCCGAGCAGCACGATCGCCATGGGGATGACGGCCGCAGGCATCGAGGAACGCATCTTGGATGAGAGCAGCAGCGTGAATCCGGCCATTCCGAACGCAATCACATAACCGAGCGCACAGCGGAGCGCCGTCGCGCCAGCCATCGTGAGCGGGTAGGGGTTCGCATACCCCATCATCTGGAACGGGAGGCTCGCGCCTTCCGCTCCGAAGAACGCGAAGATGGCGCCCAGCATCACCGCAACGGAGAGCCACCAGTACACAGTGGCGAAGATGAGCGATGCCACGACCTTTGCCACGGGAAGCGCCCTTTTCCCAAGCATTGTGGGGAGCACGACGGATGCTGCTCGGCTCTGGTATTCTCCGCTGAACACCCCCGAAAGAGCCACGCAGAGCGCAACGATGGGAAGCGCCAGGAATGTTGTCCAATTGAATGCAGAAGCCCATCCGTCCGCATATCCGTACTCGAGCGGCCACGACATCCGGGACGCCTTGGCAAGCCAGAAGGACTCCTCCGCAGGGGTGTAATCGTAGTAGCCGAGAAGACCGTCCTTCAGCCCTTCCTCGATGCCTGCGGCGCAAGCTTGCTGGAGATCGTCCGCATACACCTCGTCATCGAGGAGCATCACGCTGCGGAGCCTCGTGTAATACGTGTCGTGGAGAACCGCGTAGGAGCTGCGCCAGAACTCGAGGCCGTACGTCTCGAGAATCTGCTCGCTCGACATGTCCGAATAGGTGGGCTCTTCGCTCTCGGCCAGCTCCTCAGCACGGTCGTAAACAGCCATATCCTCCGCAACACGATCGGCATCGAGTGTGCCCGCGTGGGACTCCTGCTTCTCCCGGTAGGCATCCAGTCCCGCAAGCCCCGAGCACGTCTTGCCGTCCAGATCGTACGTCTGCGTCGTTACGGCATCGAGGATGGTGATGCCCACGATGATGAGCAGGGCGAACGCGCAGGCGAGCATGCCCGCCCTGTTGCCGACGATCTTCTTGAGTTCGAATCGGATGAGATCGAGCATATCCATTCCCCTATCTGGCGTCAGCGTCCGAGAAAACATGAAGATACAGATCCTCCAACGTGGGTTCGACGTTATACGCGTCAACCGTCGGAGCATCGTCGGCAACCACGCGCACGACAGCGCGGCCATCTGTGGAATAGCGCACGTTGGCAACGGTCATCAGCGTCGACATGTGCTCCGCCTCCCCCGCTTCCACATGGCACTCCCAAACTTTGCCGGCAGCCTGCGAAACAACCTGATCAGGCGCACCATCCATGACGAATGCCCCGTTGTTCATGACCAGTATGCGGCCCGCGATGAACTCCACGTCGCTTACGATGTGGGTTGAGAGGATTACGATCTTGTCCTGTGCGAACCCCGCGATGAGGTTGCGGAACCGCACGCGCTCCTTGGGGTCGAGCCCCGACGTAGGCTCGTCGAGCACGAGGATCGCCGGGTCGTTGATCATCGCCTGCGCTATGCCGAGCCGCTGCTTCATACCGCCGGAGAAGGTCTTGATCTTGCGACGCGCATCGCTCGCCAAGCCCACCTCCTCCAGTAGCTCCATGCTGCGGATCTGCCCGTCTCGGTTGCCGAAACCTTTGAGCGTGGCCATATAGCGCATGAAATCCAACGCGGTGAAATCCGGGTAATAGCCGAAATCCTGAGGCAAGTATCCGAGCATCGCCCGATACTCGTCTCCCAACGTCCCGGCATCAGTTCCATCGAGCAGAATCTGCCCGCTTGTGGGTCTCAAGACGTCGCACACCATGCGCATGAGCGTGGTCTTTCCCGCACCGTTGGCGCCGAGCAGGCCGGTCACGCCCGGGATGAGCGTCTCCGAAACGCGGTCCACGGCGATTTTCGCCCCGAATTGCTTGGTCAGTCGATCCAGTTTCAGTTCCATACGTCCCACTTCCTCAGCAGCCAGTCATCGCACGGTGAGGGATAAACAAGTCGAACCCTGCGAGCGCCGTGCGGAAGGTCAGGGCAACCTCGCGGGCGAGCCACACCAAGGCTGCAACTGCAGCGCATCCCCATATGGCAAGCGAAGCATCCTCATACATGCTGGGGAGGAAGGCCGCGAGCGCCGCAAGCACTATGGAGCAGGCTGCGCTCCATACGGCGCATAGCGCGGAGGCAGATGACGGAGGCGCTTTCCTGAGCACGGCAAGCGAGCCGGCGCACGTGCAGAAGAACGGCGGACAAGCCCAAAGAGCCACGGTAAAGGCGCTCAGTTCGAGGGCGCGCGCCGTCACAGCCACCATGGCCGCCACCACGAGCGACGACGAGCACCCCAGGATGATGAGCCGTGCGAGCAGAATGCTTGCGATGTTGTTCCGGCACGAGTACTCCAGCTCGGCCATCCCATGCCGCTTGCTCACCTGTACTGTGGGTACGCCAACCAGCACGCTCGAAGCCGACAGGATGCCCACGGCAAGTTTGGCATCGACCATACTGCTCGAAGCCCGCGCCAATGCAACCATCAAGGCGACGATAAGCACCTGCACAGCCCATGTCCAGATTGGGATATAGCGCACCTGCGCCGCCACGAAGGCCGCGCTCCCCATGGGGCGAACGGCCGCTTTGCGCGCACGGGAATCCTCCGCAAGCATCAGGCTCGCAATGCGGCGCACATCATCCTGAGACAGCGATGGGCGCTGCGCCATGTAATGTCGGATGAGGTTCGACTCGAGCTTAGCGTAGCCCGCTTCAACCATTCTGATCACCGTCCTCCAGTTCCTCTGCGAGAAGCTTCAACGCCGTATCGATGCGGCGCCTCGCTGCGAAGCGGCTGATTCCGAGCACACGGGCAACCTCGCCCACGCTCAGACCGGAACCGAAACGCAGCTCGACAACCTCGCGCAGGTCCTCCGAAAGCTTGGCGAGCGCTTCATCGATTGCATCGCCTCCGCCCGTCTCGCTGCTTTCGGCGATATCGAAATCGAGAGGGACCGTCTCGAGCCGCCGCTTACGGCTCGCATCCACGCACACGCTCCGCGCAATCCGCATGAGATAGGCGATGGGCCTGCCCTGCTCGCGATAGCTTCCCGCACGCACGAAGCGGAGGAACGTCTCCTGTGCGAGATCCGCAGGCTCATACCCCGCCGGTGCATGGCGCCTGCAATACGCCAGCACCTCTCCGTAGCATTCCTTGGCAATGCGTTGCGCCTGTTCAGGACCCAGGCCATAGGATCCGCTCCTCGGCAAGCCAGTCACCTCCTCTACCTACTACAACGTAAGGGCAGCCCAAAATGTGCGGCCCTTACGTGAAGCTTTCGGGATATGGGAACCAATCGTTCGATTTCATACCCTATTCCTGCTCAACTGGGGTTTCTCCCAGAGAAAACCGCAGGAAAGCCGATATAGGGTATGAAAATGCGCTACCAGAGCGGCGTCGTCTCCAGATCGAACCCGATCAGGTACTGGAGCGCACGCTGGATAGCGACCTGCCAGAACTTCCACTCGTGATCGCCCGGCCACTCCATGTAGAGGTGGTCGTAGCCCAGCTCGGTGGCGCGCTCGTCGAAGCGGCGGTTGGTCTCGAGCAGGAAGTCCTCGGTTCCGCAGAACTGGCAGAGGCGCGGGCGGCACTCCTCGGGCAACGTCGCGGCCTTCTCGAGCAGGGCGAAGACGTCCGCCTCGGGAGGAACGGGCACGCCCTCGCCGAACATGAGCTCGAACTCGCCGAGTGGCATGTCGGGGAAGGTACCGTCAGCGCACATGCGGCCGAAACCGGGCAGGTCGAGGGCGCCGGAGAGCGTGGCGATGCCACCGAAGCGCTCGGGGTAGGTGAAGCCCACCTTGCAGGCGCCGTAGCCGCCCATGCTCTCCCCCGCCACGAAGGTGTGCTCGCGGTCGGTGGGCAGGCGGAACCACTTCCCTATGAACTCGGGCAGCTCGCGCGAGACGTACTCGAAGTACCTGATGCCGTTCTTCATGTCGGTGTAGAAGCTGCGGTCCACGTCGGGCATGACGAAGGCCACGTTGTACTTCTTGGCCAGATACTCGAGGTTGGTGAACCGCGGCCACTCGTCGCCGTTGGCCGTGAGCCCGTGCAGGAGGTACATCACGTAGAGCTCGTCGGCCTGCAGCGGATCGCAGTCGCCCGACAGGTCGGGCACGATCACGTTGATGCGCGTGGTCATCTTCATGCAGGAGGACCATATCGACCCGGTAAACATATCAACCCCCGATTATCAGTTGAGAACGTCACGAGGCGCACAAGCCCAGGCCATCTCGCCGAGCTCTGCAAACGATAGGGCAAACGCTTAAGTTTGAGGCTTTCGCGAAACCAAGCGGCGACTCACGAGCGCAGCGAGTGAGCGAACAGGGTGAGCGCGGAGCCGCGTGTTTCGCGAAAGCCTTCGGTCTACAGCCTATGCACGAGCTCCTTGGTCGCAGGATAGAGCTCGTCGAAGATGGCCTGGTACTTCTTGTACGCCTCGTGGTTCTCCATGTTGGGCTCGTAGGTCTTGGCGATCTTGACCTTGGAGGCGAGCTCGTCGAAGTCCTTCCAATAGCCGGCAGCGATGGCGGCCATCATGGCGTCGCCGTACGAGGCGCCGATGGTGATCTCGGGCACGAGGAGCGTCTTGCCGCACACGTCGGCAACGATCTGCATCCAGGCCTCGTTCTTGGTGCCGCCGCCCGCGACGAGCACGCGGCCGATGGGCACGCCGTCCTCCTCGAAGATGCGGAAGTGCTGGTTGATGGAGTAGGCCACGCCCTCGAGGCCGGCGCGCAGCATGTCCTCGCGCGTGTTGCCGATGGTGAGGCCGATGAAGGCGCCGCGGGCGTTGGGGTCGTCGATG
Organism: uncultured Coriobacteriales bacterium; assembly: GCA_946619045.1. Classification (GTDB taxonomy): domain Bacteria; phylum Actinomycetota; class Coriobacteriia; order Coriobacteriales; family Atopobiaceae; genus RUG721. The sequence continues at coordinate 5,697 of CAMOLV010000069.1, forward strand.
GGCGTGCGCTCGCCGGCGAAGTACGGCAGGCAGACGAGGCCGTTGGAGCCCACGGGCACCTCGGCCGCAAGCTTCGCCATCGCGGAGTACGCGTTCTCGCCGCCCGCCTTCTCGGCGGCGACCAGGTCCTGGAACATCGTGTCGCGCAGCCACTTGGTCATGCTGCCGGCCGTGTTGGTGGCGCCGGAGACGTCGCAGGTGCCGGGGATGATGAACTCCTCGTGCCAGACGCGCGGATCCATGACCAGACGGTCGCAGAGCAGGAACATGTAGATGGTGGAGCCGAACTGCAGCATGAGGTCGCCCTGCTTGCCGATGCCGCAGGAGATGGCCTCGCATGCGGAGTCATCGCCGCCCGGGGTGACGGGGGTTCCCTCGGCGAGGCCGGTCTCGGCGGCAGCCTGGGCGGTCACGTAGCCGATGACGTCGGTCTCCTCGGCGATGGTGGCAAGCTGGTCGGGACGGCAGATGCCCTTGCAGGTCTCATCGGTGGGATGGCCGTCCTCGCCGTAGAGGGGCTTGAAGCCACCTGCCATGCCCAGGAACGTGTCGATGTAGTACTCGCCCGTGAGCTTGGCGGTGATGTAGGTCGAGCTGTTGATGAACTTGGCCGTGCGCGCGTAGGCCTCGGGGTCGTTCTCCTGGATCCAGCGGATCTTGGGCGGCACGTCGGACGAGCAGAGCGGGCGACCGAAGACGCGGTCGATGAACTCCTGGCCCCACTCCTGCTCGAGGTCGCGCATCTGCTTCTCGGCGCGGCCGTCGATGCCGTAGGAGATGGCGTAGCGCGTGGGCACGCAGTTCTCGTCCACCGCGACGCAGCAGAGGCCGAGCGCGCTCGTGGTGACGGCCTTGATGTCATGCGGGTCGACGCCGCTCTTGGCGATGAGGTCGCGCGAGACGGTGCAGAAGTCGCCCCACCAGTCCTTCTCGGCATCGTACTCGAAAGCGTTGGGGAACGGGCTCATGGCCTCGTGGGTCGCGAAGCTCTGCGCCACGATGTTGGCGTCGGCGTCGATGAGGACGCCCTTGGTCTCGGAGGTTCCGGTGTCGATGCCCATGAAGTACGCCGGCATGATTGCATGCTCCTTCCATGTGTCATGCAGGGCGTGGGTCGCGGGTTCGACGCGGCGATTGTGTCACGCCCTGTTGTGAACCTTGAAACTGCACTTGTCAACACGCGTGTAGCCACACGTGTACTCGATTACCTCGTCGGACTTGTCGTAGGTGTAGCAGGTGAGCAGCAAGACGCGCTGCGAGGGGTCGATGCCAAGCATGCGGGCGTCGCGCGCCTCGAGCGAGGCGATGTCGAGGGTCTCGTAGGCCCTCACGGGGCTCACGCCGTAGAAGCCATAGACCTCATAGAGGCTGAACACGCCCAGGTCGATGCCGTCGAGTTTGGGCACCTTCGCTGCGGGGATGTAGGTGTGCTCCACAGAGAC